>REDK01000156.1 GCA_007693535.1 Chromatiaceae bacterium | reverse complement strand
GAACAGGAACAGGAACCCATGCCTGTCTCGGAACCTGACCAAGCACCAGACCGGGCGTCCGTAGACCAGGTCTCCGATCAGGCCGCCGACCCGGCAGCCACCGCACCGGTCGCGGAGGCCAGCCCGGCAGCGGCCCCTGCGACCCCTGATGATCCGGCACCAGCCGCGGCCGACCAGGGCGCCGCGTCCGGGCCGGTAGCCCCGCCGCACCCGGCGCTGGAGCGCGCCGCGACGCAAGGCGCCGTCGCTGGGCCACAGACGGTCTTCGAGCATCCGCTGAACGAGCGGGTGCGCACCTTCCTGCGTCTGGAGCACCTACTGGAGAAGGTCGAGCACTTCGCCGGTCAGGCCTCGCCCTGGGGCACCCGCGCCGCGTTGGAGGCGCTGCTCGATGTGATCGCCATCACCGCGCGGGCCGATATCAAGACCGAGCTGATCAAAGAGATCGACCGCAACCTGGCCACGCTGGCACGTCTGAGCAATCAGCGCGGCGTGGACCCGGCGGCGCTGCAGCAGATCAGCGTTCAGCTCGAAGAGGCCGCCGCCGGCATCCATGCCTTGCCAGGGCCGATCGGCGCCGAGGCCCGCGACGACAGTTTTCTCAAGGCAGTGGCCCAACGCAGCAGCATCCCAGGCGGCGCCTGCAGCTTCGATCTACCCTTCTATCATCACTTCCTGATGCAACCGGAGTCGCACCGGCGTGCCCGACTGGACCACTGGCAGGCCGGTCTGGCACCGTTCGTCGCCGCGATCCGTCTGGTGCTGTCGCTCGCCCGCGCCAGCGCCCGGCCGCGTCAGCTCGTCGCCAACGGGGGTTTTTTCCAAGAAGCACTCAACCCACAGGCGCCGGCGCAACTGGTGCGAATCGGCTTGAGCGCCGAGCTGGCAGTCTTCCCCGAGGTCAGCGGACACAAGAACCGCTTCAGCATCCGGTTTCTGCAGCCAAACGGCAGCGGACGGCCAGCCCAGAGCCCAGCCGACATCGCCTTCGCCCTCACCTGTTGCGTCTTCTGAACCCTCCTACCGGCCCGCATCCCCTGCCGCGGCATCCGACCCCATGGCCAAGACCGTACGCTGTCCCACCTGCGGCGCGCCTGTCCCCTGGACCCCGACCGCACGCTATCGCCCGTTCTGCAGCGAACGCTGCCGGCTGCTCGACCTCGGCGACTGGTTCGACGAGCAGCATCGCATCAGCACGCCGAGCACACCGGAACCCTGGTTGGACACCCCTGACAGCGCCGCTGCTGATGCCGACGATCTCACCGCCAACGGCCATGGCCGCCCCCACTGAGATCGGCCCCAGCGCGGCCGACCCGGCGGCCCGGGCGTTGGACCCGGCGGCCACCCCCGCTCCGGCTCCGGCTCCGGCTCCGACGGTGCTCTACCTGCACGGCCTCAACAGCACCGGCCGCTCCCGCAAGGCGACCGAACTGGCCCCCCTGCTGGCACCGCTGCCGCTGCTCGCCCCGGACTATCCGGCCCATCGCCCGGCAGCGGCGGTGGCCAGCCTGAGCGCGCGCTGCGCCGAACTCACCGCCGCTAGGGCCACCTTCGCGATCGTCGGCAGCTCCATGGGCGGCTTCTATGGCCAATACCTGGCCCGGCGGTTTTCGGTGCAACACCTGTTTCTGATCAATCCGGCGCTGCGCCCCTGGGAGCTGCTGGCGGCCTGGCTGGGCAGCACGCAGACCACTGCCGCCGGCGCAACCTGGCGCATCGATGCCGAGCTGCTGGCGGCCACCCGGCCCTTCGGCGTCGCCGACCCGTGCACCGCGCCAACGGTCCCCACCACTGTATTTCTGGATATCGGCGATGAGGTCATCGACTATCGCATCGCCCGCGACAGCTACGCCGGTTGCGCCCGTCTGTGTCTCTATCCCGGTGGCGACCATGCCTTTGCCCACCTGCCAGCGGCCGCGGCCATGATCCGCACCACCCTGGGCCTGCCGGCGGGCCAGCCGGCCCCTGCCGCGGCCCTCGACTAAGCGCGCGCATGGAAACCTACCTCGCGCTGCTGCGCGATGTCATTGACAACGGCAGCGACCGCGCCGATCGCACCGGCGTCGGCACCCGTTCGGTGTTCGGGCGCCAGGTGCGCTTCGATCTGCAGGCCGGCTTTCCGTTGTTGACCACCAAGCGCATCCACTTCAAGAGCGTGGTCTACGAGCTGCTGTGGTTCCTCGCCGGCGCCACCAACAAGACCTGGCTCAACCGCCATGGGGTGCGCATCTGGGACGCATGGGCAACGCCAGAAGGGAATCTGGGGCCGATCTACGGCGCCCAGTGGCGAGCCTGGCCGCACCCGGCCGGCGGGCATGTCGACCAGCTTGCAGAGGTGGTTGAGACGATCCGCGCCGAACCCAATTCCCGTCGTCTGGTGGTCAGCGCCTGGAACCCGACCGTCCTGCCCCGCCCCGGGCTGTCGCCGGCCGCCAACGCGGCCGCCGGGCGCATGGCCCTGGCCCCCTGCCATTGTCTGTTCCAGTTCCACGTCCAGGACGGCCGGCTGTCCTGCCTGCTCTATCAGCGCAGCGCCGACCTCTTCCTCGGGGTGCCGTTCAATATCGCGAGCTACGCCCTGCTGACCCATCTGGTGGCCCAGCAATGCGGGCTCGGCGTCGGCGAACTGGTCCATACCTTCGGCGATCTGCACCTGTACCGAAACCATTTGACCGACTCGATTGTCTTTGAACAACTACGGCGGACACCGCGGCCGCTGCCGCGCCTACTGCTGCAGCGCCATCCGCCGAGCCTGTTCGACTATCAGTTCGCCGACATCCTGATCGAGGGCTACGACCCGCACCCGCCGATCCGCGCGCCGATCGCGGTCTGAACTCGGCGCCCGCCCGGCATCACCGCCCGACACGACGCGCTGGAGGCGCGGCCGCCTTCATCCCTGCCCCTAGCGAGACCCTTATCTTGACCCAAGCCCTGCTCGACTACGGCCTGTTCGTCGCCAAGACCCTGACCCTCTTGGTCGCCATCGCACTGCTGCTGGGGGCGCTGCTGCGCGGCCGGCGGGAACTGGCCAGCGACGGCGACGATGGCCACCGCCTAGAGATCGCCGACCTCGGCCAACGTTACCGACAGATGGCTGACGCCCTGCGCCAAGCCACGCTCCCGCCCAAGGCCTACAAGGCGTCACTGAAGGCCCAGCGCAAGGCCGACAAGGCCCGTGCGCGGGCCGACGCCATGCGCCCGCGGCTCTATGTGATCGACTTCCGCGGCGACCTGATGGCCAGCGAGGTCGGTAACCTGCGCGAGGCAGTCTCGGCCCTGTTGCTGGTGGCGGCGGCTGGAGACCAGGTGCTCTTGCGCCTTGAGAACGCCGGCGGGGCAGTGCACGAACACGGGCTCGCCGCCGCCCAGTTGCTGCGCCTGCGCGCGCGTGACATCCAGCTCACCGTGGCGATCGATAAGGTGGCCGCGAGTGGCGGCTATCTGATGGCCTGCGTCGCCAACCGCATCATCGCCGCCCCCTTTGCCGTGATCGGCTCCATCGGTGTCCTCGCCGCCCTACCCAATTTTCATCGCTGGCTCAGCAACCACGGGATCGATTTCGAACAGCATACCGCCGGCGAGCACAAGCGCACGCTAAGCCTGTTTGGGGAGAACACCGAGGAGGGCCGCGCGAAGCTACGTGAACAGCTCGAAGAGACCCATGCGCAGTTCAAGGCCTTTATCCGCACCCACCGACCGGAACTCGACCTGGACAGGGTCGCAACCGGCGAATACTGGCATGGCGAGCGCGCCCTGCAACTGGGTCTGCTGGACGAGTTGTGCACCAGTGACGACTATCTGCTCGCGGCACAAGCCGAGCATGACCTGTATCGAGTCAGCTACCGCAGCCGCAAACGCCCCATCGAACGCCTGCTCGGGACCATGCGTCATGCCATCGCCCGCTGCGCGGATCAACTGGAGACACTGCGAACGCCGGCCTGAACCACCATCGCCGCGGGGCGCGCAGGCCCCGACAGCCCACCCTGAGATCCCCGTGAACAGCCGTCTCCCCCGCTGCCCCACGCGCGGCCGCCCGACTACCCAGCACTGGTACCACCCCTGGCCATGGCCACTGCTGGCACTGCTCGCCGCGCTCGCGGCAGGCGGGGTGGGGTCGGCTGGTGCCGCACCCGCGGCCGAACCAGGAACCGGGCCAGTCGCGTCTGACATGCCGAACCGGCTGGCTCGGCTGGAGGCACTGGCCGAACAGACCGCAGACAGCCTGGAACGTATCGAGGCACAGCTGCACGGGGCTGCCCTGCAGGCCGAGCTGGCCCAGCAGCTTGCCGCCCAGACTGCCGCCCAGACCCTGTTACTGGAGCAACTGCGCGACCAACTGCTGGACCCAGCAACGGCTGCCGAGTCAGGGGTGGCCGCGGCCGGGCCAACCAGTGAACTCACGCGACTGCGCACGGAACTGGCCGTCAACGAGCGGCGTCTGCAACTGCTGATCGAGCAGTTCGCCGCGGCCCAGCAACTGCGCGAGCAGGCCGTCGCCCAAGCCAGCGCGGCACGCGGCCAGGTGGCCGAACTCAATGCCCGGCTGCAGCAGCAGCAGTTGGAACTACAGGAGGCACGCCTGCGTGCGGACAAGGCCGAACGGCTGCATGCTGGCCTGGAAGAGGCGCATGCCCGCGCCCAGACCCAGACCGAACGCCTGAGCGCAGAACTGGCCACCGCCCGTGAACGCCAGGCCGAGGCACTCAAGCAGGCCGTGGCGCTGGATGCGCGCCTGGCCACGGCGACGGCGCGGGTGGCCCAGCTCGAGGCCAAGGCTGGGGCGCGCCTGGCACAGAACGCCAGCGGCGGCCCGGACCCGGACCGGCCGACGGCGGACCCAGCGCCAGACCTGGCCCCCGACGCAGCGCGCAGCCCGCCCCAGCTCACCACCCTGGAAGCCGCCACCCCGCCAGCGGCAGACAACGGCGACAGGTCCGCCGGCACCGGGCTGGCGCCCAGCCCGGGCGCCAGCCCGGTGATCTACGTTGTGCGCCCCGGCGACAGCCTCTCGCGCATCAGCGCCCAGGTCTATGGCGATGCCAGCGCCTGGCCGCGCATCTTCGCAGCCAATCGCGATGTCCTGCCGGCCCCCGACCGGCTCTCCCCCGGCATGAGCCTGGTCATCCCCTGATGGCCCCCGATAGCCCCTAATGGCCCTCTGATGGCCACCTGCCCGGCGCGCATCTGGACGCCGCCGTGCGGGGTGGGCGGATGTCGACCACGGAGGACAGCGCGCGCCCACACCACATCCGCATGGCCAATTTCAACGCCCATCTGACCGGCGGCGCCCTGGGCGCTGCGGCCACCGCCTTTGCCAGCTTCGCCGCAGGCCTAAGCAGCGCCCATGAGAGCCAGGCCCTGTTCCTGGTCGGGCTGGGGGCCAGCCTGCTGCCAGACATCGATGCCGACGACTCGCGGCCGCTGCGCGGGGTATTTAGCCTGGGCGGCATCGCGCTCGGCTTCGTGGTCGCTTTCTCCCAGGCCGACCGCCTTGGCGTGTTCGAACTGCTGCTGATCTGGATCGGGGTGGGGTTGCTGGTGCGCTTTCCGCTGCGCTGGCTGTTCTCCCGCTTCACCGTCCATCGCGGGAGCTGGCATTCACTGTTGATGGCCCTGGTACTGGCCCTGGGGGTGGCAGTGGCCGCCGACGGTTGGGTCGGGGTCGAGGCGCGCCTGGCCTGGCTGGCCGGCGGCTTCACGCTGGTCGGCTATCTGACTCATCTGGTGCTCGACGAGGTGGCCAGCGTGGACCTCTTCGGCCGCCGCATCAAACGCTCCTTCGGCACCGCGCTCAAGCCCTTCAGCCTGCGCGCTTGGCCGGCCTCGCTGCTGCTCTTCGTGCTGTTGGTATTGCTGCTCGGGCGCAGCCCGGACCCGGCCCCGTTACTGGCCGCGATCGGCCAGCTCGGGGTGCCGACCCAGCCACTGGCGGTCTACTGGCCACGCTGGTAGCCCAGCACTGGGAATCCCGGACGTTCCTTGTAGCGGACCCGACCTGCCGGTCGCCGCGACCGGTCCGCGTTCAGGGCAAGACCAGATGCGCCCCGAGCATGACCGCGGCGCCGATCGACAGCACCGCCAGCAGATCGAGCCCGCTGCCGGTGCGGGCCATGCGCCCGATGCTGACGAAGCCGGCCGCAAAGGCGATCGCATTGGGCGGGGTCGCTACCGGCAGCATGAAGGCGCAACTGGCGGCCAGCGCCACCGTGGTGAGCAGCATCCCGGGCGGGGCGCCGGTGACTAGGGCCACCGCGGCCAGCACTGGCATCAGCGTGGTGGCCACGGCGGTATTGCTGGTGACCTCGCTCAGCAGGACCACCACCATCGCCGTCGCCAGCACCAGCAGCCCGAGGGGCAGCGTCCCCAGGCCAACGAGACCGGTGGCGATGAAGGCATCCACGCCGGTCTGCTCTAGGGCCGCGGCCAGGCTGAGGCCGCCACCGAACAGGATCAGGATGCCCCAGGGCACCTCGCGCGCGCTGTCCCAATCGAGCGCGAATAGCCGCCGGCGCGGTGCCACCGGGAGCACGAACAGGCTCAGTGCCCCGGCCATCGCGATCCCGGCATCGGTCAGCCCGGTGAGTCCGGTCCAGGCGACCAATTGCGGGCGCAACAGCCAGCCCAGGGCCGTCAGCAGGAACACCGACAGGGCGATCGCCTCGGCCCGGCGCAGCGGCCCCAACCGGGCCAGTTCGGCGGCGATGACCGCCCGCCCGCAGGGAAACGGCTCGGCGGCCACCGGAAAGGCGATGCGGGTCAGATACAGCCAGGCCGCCGGCAACAGCACCGCCACCAGCGGCAGGCCGATGCCCAGCCATTGCACCATGCCCACCTCCACGCCATAACGATTCTGCACGAAGGCGGCCAGCACCAGATTGGGCGGCGTACCGATCAGGGTCCCCATGCCGCCGATGGAGCAAGCATAGGCAATGCCCAGGACCAGCGCCCCCTCGAAGGCCTGCATCCGGGCCGGGGCACAGGGCACCGGCGCCGCGTGCAACTGCTGATCTTCCAACAACTTGAGCACGCTGGCGCCGATGGGCAACAGCATGATCGCAGTGGCGGTATTGGAGATCCACATGCTCAGCAGGGCCGCCGCCAGCATGAAGCCACCGACCAGCCCGCGCGGGCTCGCCCCCACCCACAGCAGCACCTGCAGCGCAATGCGCCGGTGCAGCCCGCAGCGCTGGATGCCGAGCCCGAGCAGGAAACCGCCCAGGAACAGAAAGATCAGCGGACTGGCATAGGGGGCGGTGGCGGCCCCGATCTCGGCCACCCCGAGCAACGGAAACAGCAGCACCGGCAGCAGCGCGGTGGCCGGCAGCGGCACCGCCTCGGTCAGCCACCAGGTCGCCATCCACAGCGCCACCGCGGCCGCCCGCACCCCGGCCGGCGCCAGCTCCGGGTCGGTCCCCGCCAGCGGCAACAGCAGGACGACCGCCAGGGCCAACAGCGGCCCCAGCGGCAGGCCGATCCAGGCGATGCGATCACGGGTGCTCATTGGGTTGGCGCGGCGCACGGCGGGGGCTGGCGGCCGGCGCGCCGCGCCCGCACCGCACTCAGGCGGCCGCCCCCTGCCGACGCAGCGCGGCAATGCGCCGCGGGACGGATTCGCTATGGGATTGGGCGCCGCCGAGATGCTCGGCGAACAGGGCCAGTTGCTCCTGCTGCACCTGCTTGAGCAGCCGCCCAAAGATGACGTTGACCTCGCCGCGCTCCAGTTCTGCGGTGGTGTCGAGGGCCTCTTCCAGGGTCATCCGCCCGACCTGGCGTTCGATGCCGCGCAGCCGAGCGAGCGCGGCGCGGATCTCAGGGTCCCGGACGCTGGGCAGGAAGTCCAGATCGGTGCGGGCGGTCACCTGGAACAGGCAAGCAAGCATCACCCGGCCATGTTCCATCTCCTCTTCGCTCAGGTCCCGGAACAGGGCCGCGGCGGCGGGTTGGTCGGCAAAGCGTGCAGCCATGGCGGCGTAGATGCGCGCAACGCGAAACTCGAACAGGGCCGAGCACTTATAGGCGCAGCCCAGGGCCCCAGGCGCCGGCACCGCATGCGCCTGGTAGCGCGCCAGCACCCGCTCCAGCAGGGTCTTGCGCCGGTTCAACAGCATCCCGAGCCAGACCCCCGGCCCGAAGAGGCGGATGATCCGAACTGGATGGCGCAGACAGAAGTTACGGTCGATCACGGCTTGCATGCGCAGACACCTCGCTCAATCCCAATCTTTATCGCGGCACGCCCCCGGCCTAGACCGCGGGCGGCGGTCCCAGGGCATCGGCGGCGCCGGCCGGCCCTTGGCCACCAGACCGGGCACGCGGGCTGGCATCGGCGACGGCATGACGCCATGTCCAGGGCAGCCGGCGGCGTCATCATAGCGCATCGGTTCGCGCCCGCCGCCGGCGGCCATCCACCCGTCCGTCAGAGGTGCTTCGCCATGGGTATCATCGATAACCTGCAGGCCATGCTCGGCCGGGGTCAGGATTCACCGCTGTTGCGCTATAGTCTGGGCAACGAGTATCTGAAGCAGGAGGACGCCGCTGCCGCGGCCGAGCACTTGGCCGCAGCGGTCCAGCAGGACCCCAAGTATTCGGCCGCCTGGAAGCTCTATGGCAAGGCCTTGGCCGCCAGCGGTCGCCCTGCCGAGGCGGTGACCGCCTTCGAGCAGGGCATCGCCGCGGCCGAGGCCAACGGCGACGTCCAGGCGGCCAAGGAAATGCGGGTCTTCCGCAAGCGTGCCGAGCAGGCCCTAGCGGGCTGAGCCAGCCCACGCGGCGGCTTCTATTCACAAGCCGGCCGCTGCCGTCAAGGCCGGCCAAACCCGCTGCTGACCCGGCGCAAGCCCGGGGCAGATTTTACAAGTTACTGATCGAAAAGGTGATTCTGATTGGTCAAAAGCGAGCCGTTTTAACCTTACCGTCATGCAGTCAGCCACTTAGGCCACCTGCCCAGTAATCATCCACAACGTTATCCACAGCCGGTGTGGATGGCTTGGGATACTCGAAGCGCCCGCGCCGGGTTGCGCGCCCGCTTGCAGAAACCACCCGAAGAGTACCGCCGGAATGCCTGTATCGCTTAGGCTTTTCCTGGCTCCAGCCTGTTGGAGGCGCGCAGCATGTTCACTGGGATCATTCAGGCCATCGGCGAGGTCGTCCGGCTGGAGCCCCGTGGCGGCGATCAGCGGATCCATCTGCAGACTGGCAAGCTGGACCTCAGCCAAGCGCACCCCGGCGACAGCATCGCCGTGAACGGCGTCTGCCTAACCGCGGTGACGCTCAACGGCACCGGTTTCGCCGCCGATGTCTCCCGCGAGACCCTGGCCCTGACCACCCTCGGTCAGCTCGGCGCCGGCACCCGGGTCAACCTGGAGCCGGCCCTGACGCTCGCCACCCCACTCGGCGGACATCTGCTCAGCGGTCACATCGACGGCGTGGGCACGGTGCTGGAGGTGCGCGAGGATGCCCGCTCCTGGCGCCTGCGCATCCACGCCCCCGGGGAACTCGCGCGCTACATCGCCCACAAGGGCTCGATCGCGGTGGACGGCATCAGCCTAACCGTCAACGCCGTGCACGCGGCCCTGTTCGATCTCAACATCGTGCCCCACACCCTCAGCGAGACCATCATCGGCGGCTATCGGGCCGGCACCCGGGTCAACCTCGAGGTGGACCTGATCGCCCGCTACCTGGAGCGCCTGCTCCTCGGCGAGCGCGCCGCCACCGGCGAGTCCAGCGGCCGCGGCCTCACCGAAGACTTCCTGCGCCGGCACGGCTTCGGCGGCTAGGGCGCCGGCGGCTTGCTCGGGACGGCGACGGCCGTGTGGGACAGCTCGACATCCCTGTGACGCGACGGCCATGTCGGCGGGGCTGAGCGCTCATGGCGGGACCTGTTATTATCGACAGCATAGCGGCGTAATGTGTCCCCACCCACGTCTGGGGCTTTCGGCGATCGGTGCGGGCCTCGGCAGGCTGTACCAGGCCCCCCCTGCCCTGCCCGTGCTGCACCAGCAAGCCCGCGCTCGCACAACGTCTTGAAGCGCCCCTTCAGCGGATGACGGCTGGCTCCAGTGACGATAACGGCATCGGCGATCGTGACGCAGCCGTGGTCACGGACGTAGCCCAGGATCTGGATGGCCAAGTCCGTCAGCTTCGCGAGCAGCAACCGCTCGCGCTCGACCTGCTCGCGCAGCCATCGCGTCTGCCGTTGCAGGACCTCCAAGAAGAAGCTGAGCCAGGACGTCCAGTCGGGTGTCTCGGTGCGGATGGTCCCCTGGGTCCGACGCAGGGCCAGGTAGTCGCCCTCCTTGCTCTGCTCGAGCGAGCTGTATGGGACATCGGCATAGCCGGCCACGCAGCAGCAGCGTGGTGAGCACCCGACTCAGGCGCCCGCTGCCGTCCTGGAACGGATGAATCTCCAGGAAGACGGCAATGAAGATGCCGATCACGATGAGGGAATGCAGCTCGCTCTGCCGGGGTAGCCAACATCGCAGCCATAGCGCCGCCGAATGGAGGCATCAGGTCAGATGCTGACACAGTGTTCGCGCGTCAGGCCGCAAGGTGCATGGGCGTAATCTGTTCAAGTGAATCGACGAGCAGATCCTTTGCGCGTTCCAGATCGTAACGCTGTTGCAGGTTCATCCAGAGATTCACCGAGGTACCGAAAAAGCGGGCGAACCGCAGGGCGGTCTCGGCCGTGATCCCGCGCCTTTCGCGCACGATCTCGTTGATCCGTGCAGTCAGTGGCTGGCCGCATCGGTCCAGGTGGGCGAGTCGGAGCAGATCAAGCTGCCCGCAGCATTGGTGGAGCGCGCCGGCGGCGCGGCCCGAGCGATGCACCGTCCGCTGGAAGATGTCCTCGCCGCCATGCTGGACGGGGTTCTGCCCGCGCTGGATGACGTGCCCGCCGACATGCAGGCGACGCTGGTGGAGATGACTTGAGATGCACATTGCGCATTTGGTTCCCCGCGCACAGGGCGGCCGCTCGGAGCGCACGCAATCGTTTTGCATGTCGGCCACGACCAGGGCAGGTTTGGGCAAGGATTGCATGGTCATCTCTCAATCCGCCGGACATGCAGCCGGTTTTTCAAGGCGCACCGCCTTGATCCACAAGCAGAAGGCATCCATCGCCAAGGCTTCCCCGTGTTCACCGTTGGTCAGGACCACGAATCCTTTTTGTTGCTCAGGAAGCAAGGCCAGCAGGGCGTGCCAGGCGGGGGGGTTGTCCCCGGGATGAAAGCCCAGCAGGCCTTCCTGACCTGACAACTGAAGCAGGCCCATCCCCAGGCCCCATCTGCTGCCCGCGAAAACCAGGCCGCTGTCGGCATTGGGTTGCACCGAGAACATGTCTTGAACCAGAGGTTTCCCGAGGAACCGCTGCGCCCTCTCCTGAGTTCCGGCAGAATCCTCCAGAACGCGCATCAGCCCAGATGCAAACCGGGCAATGTCCCCAGCCGTGGCCCATAAGCCGGCCGCGGCCAGAGCGGTGAAATGGTGCTCTAGTACGGCTTGCCCTTGGGCAGTGTAAGCTCGCGCCTTATGGCCCCGGAGCCGGGGGTGGTCACCGAAGCTGCTCAGGTCCATGCCGAGCGGAGCGAGGATCTTGGTCCGAGCCACATCGGCAAAGGGACGTCCGGTCACCTCCTCGATGACCAGTTGCATCAGGGTAAAACCGCCACCGGAATAGGCCCACTGCTTTCCTGGCGGCAGCATCACGGTCAGAGGCTGGCCGCCGGCGTCAGCGGCCGAGATCAGGGAGGCTTCCAGCGATTGGGCCGGTTGATCCGGTGGAAATCCCATGTAGCCGGGTACCGAAAGCCCGGCGGTATGGCTGAGAACCCGGCGCAGAGTCACTTCGTCGCTATCGAACTCCGACTCCGGAAGCTGCCAGCGCGTGAGATACCCGGAAATCGGGACGTCCAGATCCAGCAGCCCTTCTTGCACCAGCCGCAGGGCAACGGCGGCGCTGACGGCCTTGGAGATGGAGGCGACCTGGAACACCGTGGTCGGCAGGGCCGGAAGCGATGCCTCCGTGTCCGCCCAACCGTAGCCCTGCTCAAGGACCACCTCACCCGCTTCGATCAGGCTGACCGCGGTGCCGTGCACCTGCCATTTGTCCATCAAACCGAGCATGGCCTGTTCCAGTGCCGCGGGCGCAATGGGTGGTTCATGTGCCGCGACCGGAAACGGCATCCCTACCCAGAACAGCAAGCACAGCCAAGGCAATGCGGGGCGAACGCGCCCATCACGAGCACGCGGCAAGCATCCAAACATGAAATTGAATCTCATCTGATCACCACCTTCAACGCTCGTCATCCACCACGCCCCACTGCGTGACCCTATTTTTTGGCGAATTCAACGCATCACTGGTACTCCGGGTGTTGCTGATCCCCCTGCAGTGCCTAGCGCGACTCCAGTTCGGCCCCCCTCGGATCCCCCGGGGCTTTGGCACCGCCGCATCGAGCTGATCGTCCGGCCGCTCGCCTCGGCATCACCTTTCGGGTGCGGGCCGCTACGGCCCCCAGGGCACGCCCCGCGCGGCGCCCGTCTGCGTTACAACTCGTTGGAATAGATAACTATTCCGCCTCGTTGCGCCTTGCCGGACACCACGCGGGACGCACCCTGGGGGCCGTTCAACTGCCGCTTCTAGGTTGAACGCTTCCGTGTCCTGACGTCTGCTTTGCTTCGCCATGCCTCACCTCGCTCTCGATCGGCAGTATGCCGCTTAGCCAGGTGTCCGTTTTCATTGAACCACTACACTGCCCTAGACTAGGTCGTGCGCAGAATCGCGCAGGAACGTCTCGAGCTTGGTCTGGCGCGGCACCAGCCGCCCGCTTGGCCCCGCGCGCAGCATCACGACCTGCCGGCTCTGCTCCGGACCCTGACTCACATGGATGGGCCGGTCCGGGCCGTAGAAGTAGAGCCGGTCGAACGGCGTGTTGGCGGCCACCCAGCGGGCGACCTCGAGCATGTCCTCGTCCTCCACCAGAAAATCCACCGCGGCGCCAAGCCGCGGGCAGACCGGGTTACCCAGGCGATTACGCTCATGCGCGGCGTGCTGGTCGCGCGTGGGGTCGATGGGGCCGCCACCGCGGGCACGGATGGCGCGGGCCAGCTCCGGCGAGCAGAAGCCGTAGGTGAGCCGGATCATGCCGAACCAGTCGATCACCGGGTCCAGCACCTGCTCGGTCAGCTCCACGAGCGCGTTCCAGCTGTCCACCTGCTCGGGCAGGTTCTCGATGCCAGTGGCGGCCTGGATCTCGCCGCAGTGCACGAGGTCGCGGAAGCTGAGAAACCGCCCGCAAGGATCATCCAGGCTGGGTGTTGTGCGCGCACGACGCAGCTCGAAGCCCGCGATCTCCCAGCGGTGCCGGGCGAGCGTGCGGATCAGCACCTCGGGCGGCGGGCCGTAGCCGGAGAAATCGAGCAGGCCCAGGCCCTCCAGCGCCTCCTCGAACGCGAGTTGGTCCGGGTAGCGCGGGACCTCCTCGTTGATGAAGCGGGACTTGCGGTATAGGAAGGGCGGTTCGTACTCGGTGCCGGCATCGTAGGCAAAATACTCGACGTCCTGCTCGCGCAGCTTGATCTTGACCCGCTCATGCATGCGCGGCAGCGGCCGGCCGTCGAAGTCGTCAAAGCGCATCAGCGTGAGCTTGCCGGAGCCGATGTGGATCTTAATCAGGTCCGCGTGCTGATAGTCGCCGTAGGCCGCGGCGGCGGCGCCGATATAGACCCGCAGCAGCGGCGGCAGGCGCTCGACGAGGCGGGCGTCGAGCTGCAGCGAGACGGCACCGGGACCGCCAGCTTTCCATCTGGCATCTTCCCTTTCCTCCCCGGCATCCGCCTCCACAGCGTTCGCATCGGCAGACACCGTCTCCAGCCAGCCGAGCCCATGCTCGGCGGCCTCGCGGCAGGCCTGCTCGACCGCATCGGTGTCGGCGATCTGCATCAAGAGCGCCCGGCCGGCAGCCCTGGCCGCGGCGTAGTCGCCGAAAAAGGCCTTGATGTCGCGCTTCAGCCCCGGCTCCAGGTGCTGGTGCGGCTTGCGGCGGGCGAACTGGTTTAGCGCGAAGTAGACGGTGAGATCGTGTTGGCGCGCTCGCGCGGCGTCGGCAAGCAGCGTGTCCAGCGCCGCGCCGCCCAGCTCGGCCTCTTTGCGGGCCTCGATGAAGCGCAGCGCCTTGTTGAGGCTGCCGAAGCCGTCGCGCAGCGCAAGCTCGTCGTCGACCTCGGCCTGGTTGGGCCGACGGCCGAGCTCCAGCCGCAGCGCCCACAGCCGCTCCAGGGCCGCTTGGTGGGCCTGATAGGTCTCCTCGCGCTGGTCGGGCCTCCCACGCGGCGCGCGCTCGCGGACCTGGACAGAAGGCGCCCGCAGCCGGGTCCGCCCGCTGCGCCAGCGGTTCAACAGAAAGCGCTGCTCGGCGTCCTGGTCGCGGAAGGCGTAGACAATCCCAGGGGCGACGGGAATGGGCTCCAGGTCCAGCACCTCGCCGACGAAGGCCTTGAGTTCGGCCTGGGTGAAGTACTTCTGGAAGGTGCCGCGGCGGGTCCGAACGCCGTCGCGAAAGCGCTCCCCGCGCGGGGCATTCTGATTGGCCAGCATCACCGACACCACCAGCAGCGTGCCCGCGAGCGACCAGGCGCGGGTCAGGGCCTCCAGGCGCTCGTCGAAGTCCTCGATGACGTTGATGACGAAGCCCAGGTTGACCAGGTCCGCGCCGTGGATGGGCTGGTCCGGGGCGTAGTACGGGTCCCAGCCGGCGGCGGCAAAGCCGTTCTCGCAGAGCCCGCGCACGTCGTCGCCGCGCCCGCAGCCGTAGTCGAACAGGGTGCGGCCGGGTGTGAGCAGCCCGTGCCGGGCCAGCGTCTGGATGGGTGCGGAGAAGCCGGGCCGGCTGAGCGCCGTGCGCTGGCGGGCAGCCTGCCAGTCGGCGATCGGCTCGGCGGCGTCGCCGTCGTCGACCGGCGCTTCGCCATCCTCGGCATTGCCGATGGGCACCAGCGCGTGCCCGTCCAGCCTAAACCCAAGCTCGCGCATCAACTGCTGCCATTGGCGCCGATAGCCGATGCGCCGCGGGTCGTCGAACAGCCCGACCGCTTCGCAGGCCGCCGTCAGCGCCGCAAACTCCGCCCGCCGCGGATGCTCCGCCGGCAGCAGCAGCTCCTTGCGATGCAGGATGGGCGGGTTCAGCGAGTCGGCATAGGTGCGGTGGCTCACCGTGCCGGCGGCGAAGTCCACGCGCCAACTGTCGGCCAGCGCGGGAAAGGGCTCGTCGAAAAAGCCGGGGTAGTGGAGCAGCGCCAGCTCGGCGCCGGTGGGGTCGAGGCGGATGAGGTTGAAGTCGACAGCAGGCTCCAGCCCGGCTGCGTCTGCTGCCATCCGGGCATGCTCGCGAATGGCGGCATCGCTGGCCGATAGGGCCTCTACATGGAGGTAGGATTTTGCCCCAACACGCTTACCGATGCTGGACATCAGAACGTGCGTATCCGGTTTAGCCTAAGCGGCTGCCTGAGAAGTAAGGTCTTGATGTTTATTCTGTTTGTCCCCGGCTCGTCGAGCCAGCGACCCGCATTGCCGACTTCATAATCGAGGTTTAAATGCGTGACACTGAAGAAACGAGGGCCGCACATCGCTACGACAGCGATGTCACCGACACTGAGTGGGACATCCTTGGGCCCGTCATTGAATCCTGTCAGTCCCAGCGCCGAGGGCGGCCCTTGGCGACGGATTTGCGTGCGGTTCTCAATGCCATCTTCTACCTTAACCAGACCGGCTGTCCATGGCGCTATCTCCCCAAGGATGTTCCCCCTAGCGCACCGTCAATCATCACGACAGCAAAGGGCATAAAGACCGGACGCTTGCCGCAGTCAACGACACATGACGCGAATTGGCACGAAAAAAGAACACTCATCACCCAGCGCCAACGGCTGCCATCAGCGATAGTCAGAGCAGCAAGGGAACGCCAGCATCCGTGCTCGGCTCGGGCGGCGCTGGGGGCAAACGCGTCACCGGGCGAAAGCGGCATATCGTCGTCGCTACCATGGGTGACCTGATCACTGCGCGGGGGCACTCGGCCCGAGTCAACGATGGGAAGGCAGCGCCCGAAGTGCGCGAACAACGCGTTCGGACCCACGACCGCATCCGCCGCATTTGGGCGGACCGTGCTTACGTTGGCAAGGCGTTGCCTGCTTGGGTATTGGAGCGGTTCCAATATGTTCTCGAAGTGGTGACCAAGCAGGCCGGCACCCGCGGTGGCAAAGGATTGCCGCGCCGTTGAAGCGTCGAGCGCACCTTTGCCTGGCTGCTTCGCTCAGGTCGTCTGAGCAAAGATGACGAGCGTCAACCGAATTCCAGCGAAGCACAAGTCGAGCTCGCAGCAATTCGCTTGCTGCTGCGCAATATCACCGACAACCAGATCGTTTTCAAGAAGCGCCAGTCCACGGCCGGTTGACGAGATTTTCCAGACAGCCTCTTACACCCTCGCCGTATCTCGCCGCTCAGACTGTTAGCTCCGAACTCCAGCGGCTCCCGGCTTTCCAGTGGGCAGACAACGGGGCAGCACGCAGCGCCGGCTCAGGAAACTCCGAAGCAGGTCTAGGACTTCGGCCGGCAGGAATGCCCCTCTCCCCGGAGCCACAAGCCCGTTGTTCGGGCCGAGCCGATGGCCGAGTCGGCCGGCAGCCGCCTCAGGGCGCCGAGCGTGGATCGGCATCATGGTCCCGAGACGCCTTGCCCAGAAGCTCCAGACCACGCGCCTCCTTCCCGGCTCCCCGTTGCGCACGCAACTGGAAGCGGGTCTCGGCATCGGCCTCAGCCAGCATGACGCTGGACATCTCCTCGAAGAGCCGGGCGACGCTGGTGCCACGGGCTCGGGCGACAACCTCCAGTCGTCGGAGTTTTTCGTCTGGGAGATCCAGAGTGAGCGCGGTCATGTTCGTACCTCCCGCAACAGGTCCTCGGGTGTCATCAATTTGAGTGCCGGAAACCTCAGGTCCATCCCCTGGAGATCCCGCAGGTTCCGGGTCACGATCGCCTGGGCTCCACCGGCGACGGCCAACTCGACGAGGTGGTTATCGCCTTCATCCGGGACGTTGGGGCGCCATCCGAAGTAGATTCTGGTCCAACGGCAACGCGCCAGGAAGATGTCGAGCAGTTCCTCGCGCTCGGCGGCATCCAACCGGCTCCGCTCGAACAAGGCCCCGCGGCCCAGCACGTCCTCGTACTCGGCGAGCAACGCGGTCCCCATGAGCGGCACGACCTCGCCGCGCAGGCACAGGGCGACCACCTCGTTGGACGCACCCGCGCCGAGACATGCGCCAACGAAGATGTTGGTGTCGATCACGACAATGGGCGATGTCCCGCTCACGCCAGGGCCTCCAGGTAAGGACGCATGACGTTCGCGACCCGATCAAGCCGCGCATAGCGCCACAGCTCGTCGATGCTCACCCGTCGTCCCCGACCGCCCTGCCCCTGCTCTTGCAGCGCCTCCTTGAGTGCGGCCTTGAGCGCATCGAGGGCCACGTTCAGACCAATCTTGTTGCGGTACTTGAAGCAGTCCGCGACGGTCCGGGCGATGCCGGTGATGCGCACCGGCACCCCGTCGATCTCGTGCTCCTCGACGCCCTCGGTGAGGCCGGCCTCGGAGAAGCGGGCGATCCGCAGCGGAGGATAGTCCAGCCGGGGCGCACGGGCCTTCGTTGGGATCGCCAGCCAGACCTCGAACGGTGACTGCGTCGTCAGCTCATGAAAGCGCAGGGCCGAGAGTAGACAGACGACGGCGCCCGGATGCCTGCGCGCGACCTCGGCCAGCGCCGAGTGCGCCGAGACCGGCCGGTCCGGCAGCGCATAAAGGCCCCGCCCGACGCGCGCGAGCCGGCCTTGGCGCACCAGACGGGTCAGGGAGACGCGCGGCAGACCGCGGGCATCCAGGTCCAGGGGTCTGACAAGCCCCCGGTCACGGGCAAGCGCTAGGATGGAATCTTGCGTTGTCGACATCCGCGAAGCATGTCACGAGACGCTAGAGACCGTCTACAGCTACCGACAGTACGGAACCATGGAAACGGACATCTGGAACCAGCTGCCGCTCACCGAGTTGCCCCAAGGGGTGGCCATGCGCCAGGCGCTGCTGGAGCGGCTCGTCAAGGCCGACGGCCACATCAGCGCCGCCAAGCGCAAGCTCTGGCAGGTCGGAACCTGAAGGTCCGCACCGGACATGGCACGGCGCTGGGGTTCCGCCTGTTCGAGACGTTCGCGGAACTGGTGACAGGAAACGAGTGTTCGGCCCGCTGAGAAATATCCCATATCGGGCCCGACGGGATGACACGTCTCTGCGGTGTCACCGCATCAGGTAAGGCTTCGCCTTTACTGCGCCGAAGGCCTCCGCCGCGTTCACCAGCACCGGCTTGATCCAGCCGAGCCGGCTCTCGCTGCGCTGCTCGCCGTAGCGGATGCGCCGGAAGTGGCCGCGGCGCCAGTGCGGCCGGACGCCACGGCCGGCGCCGGCGTTGCCGTCGGCATGGCCCTGCTCGGTGTGCACCCCGACGCTCGGGCCGATGACGATGCGGTCGTAGGTCGTGGCCATGCGGCGCTTGATGCGCGCGGCCTTTTTCGGGCCGAGCCCCCGCAGGCGCTGTTCGAGCTGGCTGCGCTCGGGAAGCTCGGCCTGCTCGGCGTCGGGCAGGTTCAGGTACAGGAGCACCTTGGCGAGGTGGCGGATGACCTCCGCGGTGAGGTCCATCTCGGTCTGCTCGGGGATCTCGAAGCCGGGCTGTGCCGCCGTGATCTCGGCGGAACGATAGTAGGTGATGTGGCGCTCCAGCAGCGTGCCGAGGCAGGCGTCCTCGTCCTGGATGTAGAGCGAGATGTCCACCGAGGCGTCGTCCAGCGGGTTGTCCTTGCCGACGGGGGAACCGGTGATGGTCAGCTCCACCACGCGGGTCTCGCGCGTCGGGTCGAGCGCCAGGTGTCGCTCGCGGCCGGAGTCCTGGTGTTCAGCACCGCGCGGCGGGAGGCGGTAGCTGCCGACGTAGACGCCCTCGACCTCATGCAGGCCGGACCGGCGGTGGTTGATCTGTAACCCCGACGGGCGCGCGAACTCGATGTAGACGAGCGGGTAAGGACAGCGGAAGAAGCAGGCCGGCAGCCCATCGCTGAGATCCGTCGCGGCGAGCTGCGCATGGAGCGGCGCGGCCACTTGCAGCATCGGGTCGCCGTGCGCGCGCAGCCGCGCCCGAGAGAGCATCAGCATCAGCAGGCCCACGTTGAGCCCGGCCGGTGCGCCCAGGCTGGCCATGGCCAGCTCCAGCATCCCCGGCACGTTGTTGATGACCCACTCGGTAGAGACATCGGCGCCGAGGTAAGGCCGCGCGCCTTCGAACACGCCGGTCGACCCAAGCAGGATCTCCTCGATCGGGCCGCCGAAGGCGGCGTCCACGCGCACCGGGTGCGGCGGCATCATCACGCCGGAATCGTTCCGTGAACGCATGATCAGGGGAGCTTCTTCGCGACAGCAGACCGATGCACGGCATGTGACACCGATTCGCGGCAGCGCCCAATCATGGCCCAAGCCATCGATTCAGCGCGGCGGCTTGCAACGCAGGGCAGTCCCTCATGGGGTTGGATCGGGCTCAGCGCCATCCTGGCCGACCTCACCGTCCGACCACTCCTCCTCGATCGCTGTGACGCTGGGGACGGCGTCGCGAAACGGCTCCGGCAGGGTCTCGACGAGGTGCGTCACGTAGTCCGCTATACCGATGGGCTTCTGCAGGTCCCGCAACGCGTACTCGGCCAGCATCCGGTTCTTCGCGCGGCAGCGGATCAGACCGATCGAGGGGGCATCGTCGTCCCGCCGAAACCGGTCGTCGACAGCCGAGAGAGAAGCTCATCTTCCTGGCGGCCTCCGGCGTGCAGTCGCGCGCCTTGAGGTCGATAAAAAATTAGCCTGGCAGCTCACTTCTCATAGCCAAGCGTCCCGCCTCTGTTGTCGCCATGACACCTGCGACGGCTACACCTTAGGCCAAGCGTACATTCGCGGTCTGATAAGAACTGAAGCGGGCAAGCGGAATAGGGAACGGATGAACGAAGAAACCGCGTGATCCCGTGCGGACGACCAGCGCGCACCGTATCAGCGCAGGCCGCACTTGATCAGCAATTCAACCTGGTCGGCACGCGATAGGATGCCGGGGTAGCCGGCAAGGTCGAGAACGGCCAAGTCGGGGTCGATGGCAGCTGAGGATGGCAAACGCATCGCACCCTGAGCAATGAACGGCGGTTCCTGCCGGAGACTTGGACGACCGCTCCCAAACGCTGCGAAAAGGCCGGCTTGCCGCAGGCATGCCGTCAGTTCAAAACCAAGACAATGGGCACTGGAGAGGATCCAAGCCGACTTAGAGGCCGGCGTGGCGTTTGGCTGGATCGGTGGAGAGGGCCGGTACGGCCATGGGCTGGAGTTTGCTAACGCCTTGAATGCGATTGACTTATCCTTT
>REDK01000066.1 GCA_007693535.1 Chromatiaceae bacterium | reverse complement strand
AGATGATCTGGAAGGCGGTGTAGGTCTTGCCGGTGCCGGTGGCCATGACCAGCAGCACGCGCTCCTGCCCCTTGGCGATGGCCTCGATGGCGGCGTTGATGGCGTTGATCTGATAGTAGCGCGGGGCCTTGCCGCTGCCGTCGTGGTATTCCTGGCGGACGATGCGCTCGGCGGCGGCATCCAGACCCTTCCAGGTGCGATAGCGTGCCCAGAGTTCGGCCGGTGAGGGGAAGGCGTCGAGTGCCAGGGTGACCTCGCGCGGCGCACGGGCGCCGGTGCGGTCGTGCAGCACGAAGCCATCGCCGTTGGTGGCGAACACGAACGGGATGTGTAGCGTCTCGGCATAGCCGAGGGCCTGCTGCATCCCGGCGCCGATGGCGTGGAGATTGGCCTTGATCTCGATCAGCGCGATCGGGAAGTTCGGGAACAGATAGAGGATCACATCGGCGCGCTTGGCCCGCCCGCGCGTGACCAGCCGGCCACGGACGATGATCCGGCCCTTGGTGAAGCTGACCTCCTCGCGGATCTGCACCAGCGGGTCCCACCCGGCGGCGCGCAGCGCGGGGAGGATGAACTTGCTGCAGATGTCCCGCTCGGAGAGGCCGCGCTTGTCGATCCCCACGCTGGCGCTCCCGCGCTCGGCTCTCAGCCGATCACCGCGCGGGCCTGGCGATCGGCGTGGTAGGAGGAGCGCACCAAGGCGCCGCTGGCGACGTGGCTGAAGCCCATGGCCATGCCGGCGGCGCGCAGCTCGTCGAATTCGGCCGGGGCCCAGTAGCGGCGCACCGGCAGGTGCGCGCGGCTGGGCTGCAGGTACTGGCCCAGGGTGAGCATCTCGCAGGCGTGGGCGCGCAGGTCGGCCATCACTGCCAGGACCTCGTTGCGGGTCTCACCGAGGCCGAGCATCAGCCCGGATTTGGTCGGTACCCCCGGGTGCAGGGCCTTGAAGCGCTGCAAGAGGGCCAGCGAGCCGGCATAGTCGGCGCCGGGGCGGGCCTCGCGGTAGAGCCTGGGCACGGTCTCGAGGTTGTGGTTGAAGACGTCCGGCACCGCGGCATCGACGAAGGCGGCCAGGGCAACGTCCTCGCGCCTGCGGAAGTCCGGGACCAGCACCTCGAGCTGGATGTCGGGGGCGGCGGCGCGCACCGCCCGCAGGCAGGCGGCGAAGTGGCCGGCGCCGCCGTCGCGCAGGTCGTCGCGGTCCACCGAGGTGATGACCACGTAGCGCAGTCCGAGGCGGGCGATGCTGGCGGCCAGTTGGGCCGGCTCGGCGGTATCCGGCGGCCGCGGGCGGCCATGGGCGACGTCGCAGAAGGGGCAGCGGCGGGTGCAGACATCGCCCAGGATCATGAAGGTGGCGGTGCCATGGCTGAAGCATTCGCCGAGGTTGGGGCATTGCGCCTCTTCGCAGACGGTGGCCAGCCCGTGCTCACGCAGCAGGCGCTTGATGCGCAGCACGCCGGCACCAACTGGGGCGCGGGCGCGAATCCAGGCCGGTTTGCGCGGCAGGTCGGTGCCGGCTTCGACCTTGACCGGGATCCGTGCGACCTTGTCATGGCCGCGCTGATGGGTCTGCGGGGTAGCGCGCGAGGGCGGCGTCAGGGCCGCGGCGGCGGGCTGGTTGCCGGCTGCGCCCGCGGCCTGATGTGCGGCGGGGAACAGGGGATGCTGGTCGGGATCGGTCATGCTGGGGACGGCCTCGGTCAGCGGGTTGGTCGGGACGGCGGTGGCGGGCCGGTGACTGTGCCAGTATAGCCGCGCGCCCGGCGTCGGGGTCAGCGCTGGGGTCAGCGCTGGGGCCGGGATCGCGCGACCCGCCACTCCGGCTCAATCGGCCTCGAAGTCGAGCGACACCGAGTTGATGCAGTAGCGCAGCCCGGTGGGCTCGGGACCGTCGGGGAAGACATGACCCAGATGCGAGCCGCAGTTGGCGCAATGGACCTCGGTGCGCAGCATGCCGTAGCTGCGGTCCTCGGTGGTGGCCACCGCCTCGGGCTTGGCCGGCTGCCAGAAGCTGGGCCAGCCGGTGCCGGAGTCGAACTTGGCGCCGGACTGAAACAGGTCGGCGCCGCAGGCGGCGCAGCGGTAGCGTCCCGGAGTCTTGGTGGCGTAGTGGGCGCCGGTGAAGGCCGGCTCGGTGCCGTGTTGGCGCAGCACCCGGTATTGCTCGGGGGTCAGTTCGGCACGCCATTCGGCGTCGGTCTTTTCGATCTGATCGGACATGGCTGGTCTCGACTGGGCTAGTCTGGTCTGGTTTGGCTGACAACGGACGCCGGCAGCCGGTGCGCGGCAGACGCATGGCCGCTCGGTCCCTGCCGCCGGCTATACTCTCGCTCCCTTGACCTACAAACGGTGGTTGAATGGCCCCCAGGGCGCGTCCTGCGTGGTGTCCGGCAAGGCACAACGAGGCGGAATCGTTGCCCTATTCCAACGCGTTGTCACGCAGCCGGGCGCCGCGCGGGGTGTGCCCTGGGGGTTGTCGCGTTCAGCACCCAAGAGGTGATCCAGCGGCGCGCGTAAAGTCCACGAACAGCCAATGACTTGCTGTTACGCACGAAGCGGTCAACTGCCGTTTCCAGGTTTAACCTCGGAGGATCACCTGCCCCATGCTTGATATCCGCTCCATCCTGCCAAGTGGGCCCCGACCGGCCGGTCTTCACCAGTGCGGCCAACCGGTTTTTGCCGCTGGCGCGGCCGTTGCCTGGGGTGGGCGATGAGCCGGCGTTCGCTGGCGGTGCGGCTGCTGATGGCCCTGGCAGCGGTCGGGCTGTTCCTGGTCGGCTATCAGTGGGGCAATCAATGGCAGGTGGGGAACGCGTCGCCGCCGATCCTGGAGGGGGTGCTGATCAGTCCGCCGCTGGCGCTGCCGGACTTCGTCCTGTCCGGGACCCGCGGGCCGGTCGGACGGCCCGATCTGCTGGACCAGTGGACCCTGTTGGCCTGGGCCAGCCCGGCCAGTGCCAGCGGTCAGCGCGGGGTCGGGCGGATGATCGAGATCGCCAACCGGTTGGCAGACGCGGCGCTCCTGCGCGGGCGGCTGCGCCTGTGGCTGGTGGATCACGATGCGGTGCCGAATCTGGCGTGGGACCTGGAGCGCCTGACCTCGGATCTGCGGGTGTTAAGCGGGCAGAGCGCCGATCTCGACGACCTGGCGGCCGTGCTCGGCGGCGAGCGCCCGGCCACCGAGGGGGGGCTGCCGGACCTGTTTCTGATCGATCCCCAGGCGCGGCTGCTGGCCCTGTTTCCAGCGGCGCAGGCCCCGGCTGCGGTCGCCGCTGACCTGCGCGCCCTGGTGCGCTGGGCCGGCCCGGGCGGGGAGCGGCCCTGAGCCGGGTCTGGAGCATCGGGTCTGGAACCTCCGGTCTGGCGCAGCGCCCGAGCAGCCGCGACCAGCCCGCGCTGGTCTCGCCGGCCCACCCCGTCTTCCGCTCGCGACCATCGATGATGGACTGTTGCCATGCACAAGCCCTCTTCGGCACCACCCGGGCGGCTGGCCCGCCTGTGGGTGGCCTGCCAACGCCTGCTGCCCCAGCATGCCCTCTCGGCGCTGATGTATCGGCTGACCAGGCTGCGGCTGGGGCCGCTAACGACCCTTACGATCCGTGCCTTCGTGGCCGCCTTCCGGGTCGATCTGGCGGCCGCGGCGGAGCCCCGCGCGGCGGCCTATCCCAGCTTCAATGCCTTCTTTACCCGCGCCCTGCACGCCGATGCCCGGCCGCTACCGGCGGCGGGCGCTGCCCTAGTGTGTCCGGTGGATGGCTGTATCAGCCAGTGCGGGCCAATCCGTGGCGGCCAACTGATCCAGGCCAAGGGTCAGACCTTCGGCCTCGCCGCGCTGCTCGGTGGCGATACCGCGCTGGCGGCGCGGTTCGACGCGGGTGACTTCGCCACCCTGTATCTGTCGCCGCGGGACTATCACCGCATCCATATGCCCTGCGACGGGCAATTGCAGCGCACCCTGCATGTGCCGGGGCGCCTGTTCAGCGTCAACCGGACCACCGCGGCACTGGTGCCGGGGCTCTATGCCCGCAACGAGCGCCTGGTCTGCGTCTTTGCCAGCGCCGCCGGCCCGTTGGTGCTGGTGCTGGTGGGGGCGATCTTCGTCGGCGGGATCGAGACGGTCTGGACCGGACCGATCACGCCGCCGCGCGGCCGGCAACTGCAGGCCAGGGATTGCGGCGCGCAGGGGCCGATATTGGCGAGGGGGGCGGAACTGGGGCGATTCAATATGGGCTCGACGGTCATCCTGCTCACCGCCCCGGGGCAGGTGGACTGGGCGCCCGGGCTAGCACCCGGGGTCCCAGTGCGCTGCCGCGCCAGCCTGGGCCGGCTGACGGGCGTGGCGGGCTGAGTACCGCCCCGGGGCCGGGGGCCAGGTGGAGGGGCCAGGTGGGAGGACGAGGCGGTGGTCGTGGACGGCCCGCGATTTCGAGCCGACCCCCGGGCGATCTGCCGGTGTTCTGCCAGGCCCTGATCGAGCGGCTGTGGGGGGATCCACTTTCGTAGCGTCCTCACGACCCAGGCCATCGCTCGCCGGGCACATCACCCGGGCGACTGTGAATGCAACCCGACTCGGGGAACCATCGGCGCCAGCGCGACAGAATGACTGCTACGAGCCGCGCCCGGGGCGAGGCCGTCGGGATCGTTTCGCGAACGATGGGCTTCTCGCTAAGATGCAGCTCCAGGATCTCGTCTTGCGGATGCTAGAGCCTCACGGCTGCGCGTCGCGCCAGCGTTCGCAAACGCCCGTCCACTTGGGAGCCGCTCCATGCCCGTACCCGACACCCCTCTGCTCGCCGCGGACGCCATCATCGAACTGACCGACCGGCCCGGCCGACCCATCGTGCTGATCCAGCGTGCCAACCCGCCGCACGGCTGGGCCCTCCCCGGCGGCTTCGTGGACCCTGGCGAACGGGTGGAGCGGGCCGCGATGCGCGAGGCCCACGAGGAGACGGGACTGGATATCACGCTGCTCGCGCTGCTGGGTCTCTATTCCGATCCGGATCGCGACCCGCGCGGACATACGGTCACGGCGGTGTATGTCGCTGCGGCCCAGGGCACGCCCAGGGCGATGGACGATGCCTGCGCGCTCGATGTCTTTCCGCCCGATGGGCCGCCGAGCCCCCTCGCCTTCGACCACGCGCTAGTGCTCGCGGACTATCGCGCCTACCGCGCCAGCGGGACGCTCGCCCCGCTGCGGCTCTAGCCGCGGCCGCACGCATTTGCAAACCACAGGCCACTGGCCTTTACGGCCGCGCCAGCACGCGCGCGAAGACCTGATCCACTAGCGCCCGGTGCGGCGATAGATCGCGTCCAGCGTGACCTCGAGGTCGACCGAGCGCAGCGGCACGGTGCCTTCGGTATATTTGGTCGCCTGCCACTGCTCGGTGCGGCGGTAGACCTCCAGCTGGCGGAAGTCCTGCGCGACGAGGACGTACTCGGCGAGCGAATCGAGTTGGCGGTAGAAGAGGAACTTCTCGAAGCGGTCCAGCCGCTCGGTGTGCGGCGACAGGACCTCGACGACCAGGCCGGGCCGCTCGCGGTAGTAGCGCTCGCGGTCGGCCGGATCGCAGGAGACGAGGACATCCGGGTAGTAGAAGATGTCGCGCTCGGCGGTCTGGATGCGGACCTTCATGTCCGCCATGAACACCTGGCAGCGATCGGGAAGACGCCGCGATAGCACCCCGGCCAGGTTGAGCGTAATCAGCCCATGCCGGTCGCTCGCGCCGACCATCGCATAGACCTCGCCGTCGACATACTCGTGGCGCACCTCGCTCGAAAGCTCGCCTTCGAGGTACTCGTCCACCGACAGGAAGGGCTCGACTCGCTTCGGCTGCATCGTTTGTCATCCCACGAGATCGCGGTATGGGTCGCCTGAGCATAGCGAGCAGACAGCGGGGCGACAATGCGCCGCCCCGAGGTTCCAACCGCGCTCGGTCCGGGTCGTAGCCGAGATTCGGGGCCAGCCAGCGTTCGGCCTCGGCAAGCGTCAGCCCCTTGCGGCGGGCGTAGTCGGCGACCTCGGCTCGCTCTACTCAATCCTTATCTTCGGCGTCGTTCTTCGGACTCGACTCGGTTTCTCGAATCCGCCCCCGCGCGTGGCTCGACCCGCGCAGCGATTCGGTCGCGTCGGCACCGTCGATCCGAGACGATGTGCCGAACGCCGCCGCTCGGCCAGCGGCTCAGCCAGCGGCTCAGCCAGCGGCTCAACCGGCCGCGTCGGTGACCCGGTCGGCTGGTTGTCCGACCAGTTGCCCAACCTGCTGCCGGACCGGACGGTCTATTGGGCGATCGGCCCGGTCATCGGCAGGACCGGCAGCCGGTGCGGTGGCCTGCTGCGCCGAGGCGCCGCTGACCGTCGTGGCCGGTGCTGGCAGGTCGCGACGTCGGAAGGCGTGTATCGCATAGGCCACCCGCGCCGCCGGGCTGTGATGCAGTCGGCGGCGGGCCTCCAGATGCTGCAACCGTGGCAGCAGGCCCATCCCGTTGGCGACTTGAATGGCCAGCCCCGGGCGCGCGTTGAGTTCCAGGAGCAAGGGGCCGCGCACCGCATCCACCACCAGGTCGGCGCCCATGTAGCCGAGGCCGGCCAGTTCGTAGCAGCGGGCGGCCAGTTGCAGCAGGTCTTCCCAGTTGGCCACCTGCAGCCCGAGCAGATCGGCGCCGGTGTCGGGATGGATGCGGATCGGGCGGCCGAACTGCACCGCATTGAGGGCCTGGCCGCTGGCCAGGTCCAGGCCGACGCCGAGTGCCCCCTGATGCAGATTGGCCTTGGCATTGGAGGCGCGGGTGGCCAGGCGCAGCATGGCCATCACCGGGTAGCCGCGAAACAGGATGATGCGGATGTCCGGCACCCCCTGAAAGCTATAGTCGGCAAAGGCGGGGTCGGGCTGGATCAGGTCCTCGACGATCGCCAGGTCCGGTGTGCCGCCCAGCGAGTAAAGCCCGGCGAGGATGTTGGACAGGTGGCGCTGCAGTTCGGCCAGGGTCAGGGTGGCGCCGGAGGGCCGACGGAACTGCTCGCCGTCGCGCCCAGCGATGACCAGGATGCCTTTGCCACCGGAGCCCTTGGCCGGCTTGATCGCAAAGCCTTCGAGTCCGGCCAGGCGGCGGCCGAGATCGCTGATCTCGTGCTGGGTGCGCACCACCAGCCGCAGCCGCGGGGTGGCCACCCCCAGGTCCTCCGCCAGCAGCTTGGTCTTGAGCTTGTTGTCGACCAGCGGGTAATTGGCGCGGTCGTTGTAGCGGCTGATGTAGCGGACGTTGCGGCAATTCATGCCCAGCATGCCGAGGCGCTGCAGCCGCGCTGGGGAGATGTAGCGGGTCATTCGTAGTCCGCCATCGCCCGGAAGCGGCGCAATTCGCTCAGCCGGTAGCCAGTGTACCGGCCGATGAGCAGGATCAGGGCCAGTACCACCAAGTGGAGTTCCGGGAAGTTGAAGGTGAGATGGCTGGCCAGCGGCGCCTGCATGATGGCATAGGCAAGCACCGCCACCAGCAGGCTGCCGCCGCCCTGGACCATGACCTCGTGGGCGCCTTCTTCTTCCCACAGGATGGACATGCGCTCGATGGTCCAGGCCAGGATCACAGTCGGAAAGATCGACATTGTCAGGCCGGTGTTGAAGCCGAGGTGATAGCCGAGGACGCTGATCGCCGAGGTGATGAAGATCACGATCAGGATCAGGGTGGCGATGCGGGCCACCAGCAGCAGATTCAATGCCGACAGATAGCCGCGCAGCAGCAGGCCAGCGCCGACCACAGTGACAAAGGCGATCAGCCCCGGCAGCAGCGAGGTCTGCAGGAAGGCCACCGCGATGAGCACCGGCATGAAGGTGCCGGAGGTGCGCACGCCGACGATGATGCGCATGAAGGCGACCACCAGCGCCCCCAACGGCAGCAGCAGCAGGACCCGGAACATGCCTTGCTCTTCGATGGGCAACTGATAGAGGCTGAACAGCGCGAGGCCGGCCCCCTGCCAGTCGGCGCGGGCCAATTGCAGCGCTGGCACGGTCTGGCGCAGCATCGCGAAGCGCACATCGGATTCCAGCCCGCCGGTCACATCCAGCAGCGAGGACCCCACGCGCTGCCACAGCAGCACGTCTTTGGGCAGCCCCAACTGGCCGGTGCGCGGGTCGAAGGTCAGCCAGCGCCCGTCCGCCCAGACCTCGACGAAGGTGCGCAGCGACTGGCGCCGGCGCGCATCCTGCAGTGCCAGACCGCGCGCGAGCCGAGCCGGTACCTCGGCGCTATTGAGCAGGCGGGTGAGCAGCGTTGCCCGGTCGCTCTCGGCCAGTAGCAGGGCGGCGTTTTGGTCCGCAGTCTCCGGGGCCAGCAGTTTGATCAGCTCCCGGGTCAGGCTCTCCGGGGTGCTGGAGCGGGCATAGGCGGCGGCGATGAGCTGCTCGGCGGCGGTTGCCTCCGGTTCCTCCCAGAACACTGGCCGCGCGCGCGGGGTTGGCTGGTCCCCCGCCGGCACGTCGTTGTCCTCGCCCGGGCGGACGGGCACGAACTGAACCTTATAGAACAGCGTCTGCGGGCCGTCGGCGCTGCGTTTGGACCATTCGCCGCGGCGATTGCCCTGCTCGTCGACGATGGCAAACCCGTAGCCGGGGGAGGTTGCCTGCTCGGAGACGATGCGGAAGCCGGGGGGCTGGCTCGGCAGGTCCAGGGAGGCCAGCACCGGCGACCCCGTCGCGATGAAGTCTACCCGCGCCTCTACCAGCCAGACCGGACGCTCGGCGCCGGGGAACCAGGGGATGCCGAGTTCGATGTGGCGGACCCAGGCCAGGGTGATGCCGACCAGCGTCAGCAGTAGCACGCCGACATAGAAGGGCAGCTGGGCGCGCAGGGCTGGGCTCAACCAGGACCGGGGCTCAGCGTCGGCGGCTGGGTCTGGCGGATCGGATGGGGGCTGGTTCATCGGCTATCGTCCGCGCCGGCGGCGGGCAGGTCGGTGGGCAGGGCGGTCATGAACTCGCGCCCGACGTCGATCAGGATCTCGTCCTGCAGGATGTTGCGGCCGATCAGCACCGGATTACCCAGGTGGCCGCGGTCGCTCAGGGTGAAATCGGCCTTGCGCCGGATGTCGCCGAGGACGAACTGCAACTGCACCACCAGTCGTCGCTCGCCTTCCTCGGCCGCGGATTGAAAGATGCGCACCACCCGCACCACGCGACGTTCCAGCGTGGTCAGGTTGTTCTGATCATCCGGAGCTGGGACATCAAACCGGACCCAGCGTTTACCGTCGCGCTCGAAGCGCTCGATGTTGCGTACGTCGAGTGATGAGGTGGTCGCGCCACTGTCGATGCGGGCAATGTAGACGTGCCCGGTGGCCGGCAGATAGATGCGCTCACGGGCGCCGACGATGAGCTGGTCCCGGCGCGCCTCGCGGCCGGTTTCGGCGGCGACCGGGGGCGGCAGCGCGGCCGGGGTGGGCGCCGGCGCCATCACCATGATCGGTGCCGGCGGCGGGCATTCCTGGGCCGCCAGCCGGACCTCGATCCCGGACAGCAGGTCTGCGTCGGCGGTGCGCTGGGCGGCGGTCAATGCGCCGACCGCGGCGGCCTGATCGCGGGCGAGCTGGTCGAGCTGGTCGCCCTGCTGCTCGATGCGGATGCGCAGGTCGGCCAGGTCTTCCGGTGCCACCTGCAGCAGGTCGCTGGCGCAAGCTGGCAACAGCAGGACGGCCAGGGCTGCCAGCCAGTGCGCCGGCGTCAAAGCTGCCGACTGGGCCAATCGCTGCTGGGCCGCTCGTCGGCGGTTGGTCGCGGGCGGGCACAATGGGGCGGGAGGACGAACACAGGGTACGCGCGGCGAGCGCCGCGGGGATACGCTCGAGCTGGCGGTCATGTTGGGGTTGGGATTCTCACGACGCCGACCCCGGCGCGTGGACCCGGGTGGCGCCGAGGCGGGGTGGCTGGTATTGGTTGGATTAGCCTGGGAGATCGGGCCTGCGACCGGGCAGGGGCGATCGGTCTCTGCTGCCTGCCCCAGTCAGGGCCGCCAGCGATAACGGCACGGGCGCAGGGCGGGTTGCGTGGGGACACCGCTGATCCAATGCCCGCCACGATCTGCGTTGCCAGACAGCTACTCCCCAACGGAGTCAGACTACCCCAAGGTTAGTGAAGAAGAAAGTACCCGGGCAGCCTCGACGGGCGCGATCGTCAGGCGTCGCTGGCGTTCTCCGGAAACAGCAGCCGGTAGCGGTGGGCGTCGAACAGCAACTCGATGCGGGCGATGCGCCCCGCGCGCACCTGCGCCCATTGCACGGCCGCGGTGGCCAGGTGCTCGGAGAGTTGGGTGACCAGCACCAGCCAGTGGCAGACGTGATCGCCATCGACGAAGCAATGGCGCCGCTCGATGCGCTGCAGGATGCCGCCGCTCAGGGCGACGAAGCGCACAAACTCGTCGGCGCTGTCATAGCTGCCGATGGGGCTCTCGTAATGGAAATCGCGATCGGCCAGGCAGTGACGCGCGCGATCGTAATCATGGTCCTGCAGGGCATCGAGGTAGCGCTCGACTAGGGCCAGGGGATGGTTGCTCATGGGAGGCGCCGATGACAGGGAGGACGGCAGGCGACGGTCACGCGCCCTGCTCGCCGCTAGTGTATACCCGCCACACATGGTTTTTTGCCACGATGCGCGCCCTCGCCAGCGTGCCGGTGATGCCGCGCCGGGGCGCCCTGAGCGGGACTCACCCGGCGGGTCCGGTGCGGAGCCTCGTGCAGTCCCAACCAGCACCGGCACTTGCACGCGCGTCGAAGCGGTCAGCCGCTCTTTCCAGGTTCCAATCGGCGCGACCCAACCGCGGCCATCCAGGCCGGGCCAGGCCGGGCCAGGCCGGGCCAGGCGCGCGGAGATGAGCACGGCCCCGGCCCTTGTGTATATTAGCGGTCCACGCTCATGCAAACGGGGGATTGCCTGGTGGAGACTGTCGCCAACGTCTTCGACTTCGTCAACGGGGTGGTCTGGGGGCCACCCATGCTGGTGCTGATCCTCGGCACCGGCCTGTATCTCTCAATCGGCCTACGCGGGATCTCGATTACCCGCCTCGGCTACGGCTTCCGGATGCTGTGGCAGGGGCGCAAGGCCCAGGGGGAGGGCGACATCACGCCGTTCAATGCCCTGATGACCTCGCTGGCGGCCACCATCGGCACCGGCAATATCGCTGGGGTGGCCACGGCCATCGCCATCGGTGGTCCGGGGGCGCTGTTCTGGATGTGGATGACCGCGCTGGTGGGTATGGCCACCAAGTATGCCGAGGCGGTGCTTGCGATGCGCTATCGCGAGGTGGACGAGAGGAACAATCACGTTGGCGGTCCGATGTACTACATCAAGAATGGGCTCGGACCCAAGTGGGTCTGGCTCGGCATCGCCTTCGCGATCTTCGGCACCCTGGCCGGCTTCGGTATCGGCAACACGGTGCAGGCCAACTCGGTGGCCCATGCCCTGTCCAGCGAGTACGGCGTGCCGGAACTGGCGACCGGGCTGATCATGGCCATCATCGTCGGGCTGGTGCTGATCGGCGGCATCCGGTGGATCGCCGAGGTGGCCGGGCGGCTGGTGCCCTTCATGGCCGTGGCCTACGTGGTCGGCGGCCTGATCATCATCGCCGTCAATATCGGACAGGTACCGGCGGCCCTGGTCACCATCTTCTCCGATGCCTTTACCCCGACCGCCGGGGCCGGCGGCTTTGCCGGGGCCTCGGTGATGCTGGCCATCCAGATGGGGGTGGCGCGTGGGGTGTTCTCCAACGAGGCCGGTCTCGGCAGCGCGCCGATGGCCCATGCCGCCGCCGAGAGCGACAGCCCTGTGCAGCAGGGCACGGTGGCGATGCTTGGCACCTTCATCGATACCATCATTGTCTGCACCATCACTGGCCTGGTGATCGTGCTCTCGGGTCAATGGCAGGTCACCAACCCCGAATTCAATGCCTGTGATCAGCGCGGCGGTGTGATCGAAGAGCGCATGACCACGGCCTGGGGGATCGAGCGCCCGGCCGTCTTCTGTACCGAGGCAGGCGACACCGGAACCAGGGAGGTCAACCGCCTGCAGACCGGCGCTGGCCTCTCGGCCATCGCCTTCGGCAGCGAACTGCCGGGCTTCGGCGGCCATGTGGTATCGCTGGGGCTGGCCCTGTTCGCCTTCACCACCATCCTGGGATGGGCGGTCTATGGAGAGCGCTGCATCGAGTATCTGCTGGGGGTGAGGGCGATTTTGCCGTTCCGTGTCTTCTGGGTGTTGGCGGTGCCGATCGGGGCCATCACTACACTGGATTTCATCTGGCTGGTGGCCGACACATTGAATGCCCTGATGGCGATTCCGAACCTGATCGCTCTATTGTTGTTGGGGCCGGTGCTGTTCCAGATCAGCCGCGAGTTCTTCGCTGAGGAACGGGCGACGATGGCGGCAGCGACCTGAGTCGTACCGCACATCCCGGCCCTGATCCGGGATGTGCGCGACCGGGATGTGCGCGACGCGACCGACAATCCGGCTGGCCGGTCGGGCGGTTTTGCCCGGGCGGTCGGGCCGTCGCCAACCGATGTGCGTCAGGCCCCGGGCGTTGCCTTGGACCCGCCCTGGCAGGGCGGCGAGGCGGGCGCCGTGCCGCCCTTGGCAAACCATTCTTCCGGGGTCCAGGCATGGATGGCCAGCGCATGCAGGCCCTGGTCGAACTCTTTGCGTAGCAGCGCGTTGATGCGCCGGTGCCGGCCGATCAGGTTGCTACCGGCGAAGGCCTCGGCCACGACCAACACCTTGAAGTGAGACTCGGCACCGGGCGGGACGCTATGCATATGGCTCTCGTCCCAGACCTCCAGGTGCAGTGGGGACAGGTCCGCGGCGAGGGTTTGTTCGATGCGGGCCTGGCGGCCCCCGTCGGCCGGACGCCCGGAGGCGCTCGCTTGCGGTGCAGGCTGCTGCAACGTTGATTGCATGGTCGACCTCGGATGGATGCAGATGCGCGGGGACGCAGTTCACCGCTTGTCTGCCGGAGAGTGCGGGCCGGCGGCCGGTGCCACAACCCGGGGCGCGGCACTGAGGTGCAGAACCGGCGCTTCGGTGTGGAAGGCACAATCGACCGGTCAAGATGCCGCTGAGCGCGGCCGACCCAGTGGCTCCAGTGGCTTGCGGCCGCGGCGCCCGCGCTGCGGCTCAGCCGTCCGGGTCCGGGGCAGCGAGCAGCGCGGCGATGGCCGCGTGGCCCTCGGCCTCGGCATGATCGCGGGCGGTCTGCCCAGTATGGTCCGGCAGGCTGCGGTCAGCACCCTGTCGCAGCAGACTGGCCACGGCATCGTGCTGGCCGCGCTGGGCAGCCCAGATCAGGGCCGTGAAGCCCTGGGTGCGCTCCTTCGCATCGATCATCGCCCCATGCTCGAGCAGCAGATCCAGCAGTTCGGCGTGGTTATTGGATGCGGCCAGCATCAGGGCGGTATAGCCGCCCTTGTCCTCGGCATCGACGGCGGCCCCGGCTGCGAGCAGGCGGGCGGCGGCCGCAGTATGACCATTCAGGGCGGCCTTCATCAGCGGGGTCCAGTCGCAACTGTCGCGAACGTCGGTATCGGTGCGACGCCGCAGCAGGGTGTCGAGGGCAGAGAGATCGCCGTTGCCGGCGACCTCCAGCAGGGCTTGCGCCCGGTCCGCGTCCGGTTGACCGGCGTCGCCACAGCCCGCGAGCAGCAAGGGCAGCAGCAGGCAGAGAAGCCAAGGGCGGGCAGGATGCTGGTGGCAGCGCCGGGGTGGCAGGAGCGCGAGAGGGTACGGCATCGGAGGCTTGGGGATGGCTGGTCGGGATCAGCGCATCATCGCGGCAGCCCCAGACCGCTCCAATGACATCGCGCAAGGCGGCCATCCCGGCCCCCGGGCGATGTCCCGCTGCTGGCGCAGCCCGCTCAGATCTGTCCGGGAAGTGACCGAGCCCAAAGGGTTCGTGCAAAAAAAAAGCGCGGCGGGCGCCGCGCTCGAAGATTACCACCAAAGGAGGATGGAGGAGTGCACTGAAGAACTGCGAATCTTCAGCACATCAACAGTTTCTAAAATAATGAAACTGCTGTCAAGCCCCGCCCATCTCTCGCTGCGCGTCGTCCGCTGCTCGGTGCGGCCCGGCGGGGGCAGCGCTTGGCGCAGAGGCCATGCGGACTGGCTGCCGACTGGCAAGGGCTGATCTGAGTCTGACGCCAAGCGCGGCTGCCAGGACGCGGCGATCCCGGGCGGATGCCGCTGGCGGGCTCAGCTGGCAACCACCCTGGGATACGGGATGCCGCAGCCGCCATGGCCGCAGTAACCGCCGGGGTTTTTTGCCAGATATTGCTGGTGGTAGTCCTCGGCGTAGTAGAAGACTGGCGCCGGCAGGATCTCAGTGGTGATCGCGGCGCGGCGACCGGCGCCCTGCAGGGACTGCTGATAACGGTCGTGGCTGGCGTGGGCAGCGGCCAGTTGCGCCTCGCCGTAGCAGTAGATGCCGGAGCGGTACTGAGTCCCCACATCGTTACCCTGGCGCATGCCCTGGGTCGGATCATGGCCCTCCCAGAAGCACTGCAGCAGGTGTTCGTAATCGATTCGGGTCGGGTCGTAGACCACTTGCACCACCTCGTTGTGCCCAGTCATCCCGGTGCAGACCTCCTGATAGGTGGGATTGGGTGTCAGGCCGCCGGCGTAGCCGACTGCGGTGCTGTAGACCCCCGGCAGGGTCCAGAAGGCTTGCTCGGCGCCCCAGAAACAGCCGAGGCCGAACAGGGCCAGTTGCAGGCCGGTCGGAAAGGGCGGCTGCAGCGGGTGACCATTGACGTAGTGGCGGTTGGTGACCGCCATCGGGGTGGCGCGGCCGGGCAGGGCCTCGTCGGTGGTGGGCAAGGTGGATCGCTTGGCGAACAGGAACATCTCGACTCTCCGGTGTGCTGAAGGGTGGCGGATGACGGGGCGGGCATTGGGGTTGGGCGCCAGGGGGGTGGGCGCCAGGCGCTGGCGAGTGGGCAGGTCGCTGCCCCTGGCAGCCCGACGGTTGCCGCCGGTGCTTCCGCTGCCGGTCGCAAACGTCCAGAATTGGGCGCCCGTGCGGCAATCCAAACCGGGCGCTACGGCCGGTGATGGCCTGCGGTCGCCCACCGCGTCCGGCCCTGTCGCTCGACCGACCGGCTGCGCCAGCGCCCATCGCGGCCAGCCTCCCCACAGCCTGCGCCAACCCGTTGCCAGCCCCTGGCCTCCGCCGAGTGCCCCCGCCATGTCCCAGGTCTACCGGCTCATCACCCTCGACCTCGACGACACCCTGTGGCCCTGTGCCCCGGTGATCGCCGCTGCCGAGGCGGCCTTACAGCAGTGGCTCCGGGAGCAGGCGCCGCGCCTGGCGGCCGCCCATGATCCCGACAGTCTGCGCGCCCACCGCATGGCGCTGATGCGCGTCCGTCCCGAGATCGCCCATGACCTGACGCGGGTCCGGCGTGAGTCCCTGGCCGCCCTGCTGCGCGCATTCGGCTATGCCGAAGACCTGGCCGATGCTGCCATGCTGCGGTTCCGGCAGGCCCGCAACCGGGTCGAGCCCTATGCCGATGTGATCCCGGTTCTTGGCCGCCTGCGCCAGGCGCATCGACTGGTCTCGGTGACCAACGGCAACGCGCAACTGGCGCAGACCCCGTTGCGGGACTGCTTCGATCGCGCCCTGACCGCGGCCGAGGTCGGCGCCGCGCGACCGGACCCGGCCCTGTTCGAGCAGGCGATGGCCTGGGCCGGGGTTGGCCCCGCCGCCACCCTGCACGTCGGCGATGATCCCCGGTGCGACATCGAGGCGGCACGGCGCATCGGCATCACCGCGGTCTGGATCAATCGCAACGGGCGCGCCTGGCCCCGCGATCTGCCCCCGCCGGCACACCAGGTGAGCGATCTCCACGGCCTGGCCGCCTGGCTGGCAGCCCGCGCGGGAGCGCCCTGAACACCCCCCTGACGGGCGCCTTGGGGGCGCCAGGTGGCTGCGTCGCTCGAGCCCCTCCGTCAGGACAGCTCCGCTCATGTTTGCGTCCGGTTCCCACCGCCGAGAGGTGCCCGCTCCCTGTGCCCTAACCCTGTGCCTTAACCCTGTGCCTTAACCATGTGCCCTAAGTGCGCCAATCCCCGGTGCTGCCCAGGCGATCCCTCGCCGGTTCGGCGCGAGGGCGTGCGTGGAATCATCGGTGCGCATGCCTCGGAGCGGATTGGGAGCCAAGGATGAGCGGCGTGCTGCATCTCACTCGGCAGGTTGGCCTGTTCGGCGCGGTCATGCTCGGTCTGGGCGCGATGATCGGGACGGGGGTGTTCGTCAGCATCGGCATCGCCGCCGGCAGCGCGGGGCCGGCGGTGCTGATCGCCATCGTGCTCGCGGCACTGGTTGCGCTCTGTAACGGGCTCTCGAGCGCGCAGCTCGCCGCCAATCATCCGGTCAGCGGTGGAACCTACGAGTACGGCTACCGTTATCTCACGCCGGCACTTGGGTTCACCGCGGGCTGGATGTTTCTGCTCGCCAAGTCGGCGAGTGCCGCCACCGCCGCGCTTGGATTTGCCGGCTACAGCCTGAGCGCCCTGGAGTTGGGGTCCGATGGCATGCTGGTTCTCGCGCTCGCGGCGGTGCTCGCCCTGATGGCCCTGGTGCTGACCGGGCTGCGGCGCTCGAACGCGGTCAATATCGCGATCGTCTCGATCAGCCTGGCGACCCTGCTGTTCTTTATCCTGGCCGGTGCGCCGGCGGTTTCCCGGGCGCACTTCAGCCCCGTGTTCGGGTCCGGCGCGGACCCCTGGGCGCCGGTGGCGGGCGTGCTTCATGCCACGGCCTTGATGTTCGTGGCCTACACGGGCTATGGGCGGATCGCGACCCTCGGGGAGGAGGTGCGCGATCCAGGGCGCACCATCCCCCGCGCAATTCACCTCACCCTGTTGGTGACGATGCTGCTGTACTTGCTGGTCGCGGCCGTCGGCATCGGGACCCTGGGTGCGGCCGGGCTGAGCGCCGCGGTGAGCCCGGCAGACACGACGCGCGCCGCGCCGTTGGTTGCGGCCGCGCGGCACCTCGCGGTGCCCCATGCCGGCCCGATCCTGGCCCTGGGCGCCGTGACCGCGATGCTGGGCGTGCTGCTGAACCTGATCCTTGGCCTCTCGCGCGTGCTGCTGGCGATGGGCCGCCGAGGCGACCTGCCCGCGATCTTGGCACGGCTCGATCGGGCGCAGACCACGCCCTATGTGGCGGTGCTGGCGGTGAGCCTCCTGATCGCGGGGCTGGTGCTGATCGGGGATGTCGCCAGTACCTGGTCGTTCAGCGCCTTCACCGTGCTCGTCTACTATGCTCTGACCAATCTGGCCGCGCTGCGCATCCCCGCGCAGCAGCGCCTCTATCCGCGGTGGATCGCCGCCGTGGGCCTGCTGTCCTGTCTCTTCCTGGCGTTCTGGGTCGAGCCGCGGATTTGGGTCATGGGCCTGGCGCTGCTGGCCGCCGGCCTGGCCTGGCACGGGCTCGCGCGGCGGTGGCAGCGGCGCATCCGGTGAGGGGCGCCCAGCGCTCAGGGACGGTCGGCGACATGAACAGGGCGGGCAACCGGCCGCGGCGTTGCGCGCGGTCGCGTTCGTGCGTGATCAATGCCGGCCGAACCACGGCCGATCCAGCGACCAGGACCGGCCAGCAACACGTAGAGTGCGCCGAGCAGCTCTGGGAAGAGCAGTTTCTGCAGCCCTTCGAGCACGAAGACCCCGGTCAGGCTGAGGCGGATCAGGAGCGCCCACGGGCTGCTGCCGGGCGAGCGCTACCAGTGATCAAGCAGGAATGACTTCATCGCTCGCCTCCGGTCGCAACCGGGGTGATTCAGGCTGGCTCGCGGATGGCGCGCGGCTTAGGTGTCCTCGCTGGTGGCCCCGGGCGCATCCGGGGTCGTCCGCAGCGCGTGGCCGAGCAGTCGCGGCGCCGGCGGCTCGGCATAGCCCAGCACCCGGCCCAGGGCCACCTGTGCGCGCTCGCCGAGGAAGGCCTTCGACAAGCGCCGGTCGGCGAACAGCAGGGTCTGGTCGGCCTCGCGGTCCAGGTACAACAACTCCTCGGCGGCGGGCTGGAATGGGCGGCGGCTGATGCGCGCGATGCGCCCGAGATTCACGCCGCGACCGTCGTCGAGCAGGATCAGGTGCGGGGCCAGTCGGCGCACCGGGTCCGGGCGCGGGAAATCGATGACGCCGAGCAGTTCGTAAGGCCGGTCGGTGATCTGCACGCCGAGCTGGGTCTCGGTGTCGCGCAGCTCGGCGAGGTAGATGGTCGCGCCGACGGCGGCGCGCAGACGCTCCACCTGGACCTGGTAGTTGGCGGACGGCCACAGACCTGCGGTCGCGTCCGGCGGATTGTTAGCAAGGTCGTCGTCCGGGGGCGGGCTTGTGGTCATGCCAGGACCCTATGCTGGAACGGCCAGTGATGCGAAGACCAGCGCTGCGAAGACTGGTGCAGCACCAGCCAGTGCGGCACCAGATGCAGGGCGCTATCGGCGCAGCAGCCTATCCCCGGTCGCGAGCCCGTGTTCCGCCCATCCGTCGGCATGAACGGCGTGGTCATGATCGACACAGCTCCCGTGGTTGGGCGGGCTTTCAGTCGCGCACGGGAGCTGACGTCACTCAACGCCATGCCAGCCACGGAACATGTCAACGTGTTTCCGACACGCGCCGGTGCGATTGCTGGTTAGATTTGGTGCCGGTTCGGCACCGCCGGGTGGCCCGCACGGCGACTCATGCCCAGCACCCGTGCAACATCGGCTACGCCGGCATAACCAATCTTCAACGCCTCGATCGCGGCATCGCGGCGACGATGGCCTTCCGGCAACGACCGGCAGTACAGCCGCATCGCTTCCTCGTGGACTGCCCTGTAACCCGTCAACTCGTTCATGGCAACGCATCCTCCAATCGGACGATTGGCACTGATGCTCGCAACAATGCAACTAATTTTCAAGAAGGTGCCGGCGTTGCCAGGGAACTTACATGAGGCAAGATGATTTGCTTATTAGTGAACCGTTACTATCGATCCCGCTCTTGGGGCTTAGGCTGCTGCTGTCGACTTTCATACCGGCTGACTGGCTTTGACGTCCGCCTTCGGCGTTGCACTGGGGGTCACAGCGCTTGCGCTGGTCCTGCCACCCTTCCGTGAAGGCAATCGTCAATCCTGCGTCACCTGGCATCGAAGTCTCCGGCAATCGCCTTAGGGCCTGGCTTCTTCCGCTTTAGGCACCCGGCGATCTGTCGCTCCAGGGATTCGACGAAGCTGTGGAAGCATAAGGGCCGGCCGGTGCTGGTGTGGCCGCGCAGGCCTTGATCATTGTCGCGGCCAGCGGCTCGAGCACCCTGCGGAGCCAGGGCTTCCGGACCTGATCAAGCCAGGTCAGGACGGCCTGACCGCGCAGTCGGCCGCTGCTGTGGTCGGAGTGAGGATCGAGTCCGCTCAGGCCCAGACACAGGGCTACCCAGTGGTCGGCTGCCGCTTCTATCCGAAGGTGTCCAAGAGGGAATACAACTCATCTACGAGCTGATGCCGCTGGGCCCTATCATTGGTGACCTGTAGCTTTTGGCAAATCTCAATATATCGTGTTTTGATGCGCTGGAAATCCTGCGACTCATGTTCCTGAGACATCCAGTGGATGTCTGCTTCCGTTAAGCAGGCTAAGACCTCCTGCGGGAGATACGGAACATAGTCCTCATGCGCAAGATTTGAGGAATGCCAAATGGCATACGCTTCTACTTGTTTCCCCAAGACCTTCGAAATGATATAGAGATTGGACAGTATTATAGCTCGAAATGCGCTGCTTCAGCGCCTTCTCGGTTTTCGGGAAGTCGTATATGCGCTTGATCTTACGGTTATCAGTCATGTCGTGACAGCCCACCAATACCCTGAGGGCGAGCCGAGTGGCGGGGCGATCAACACTCTGGGTCGGCGCGGGCGCGGGGTAACCGCCCGCTACGATGCGTGGCGACGGGCATCCGGGCGTCGGCTCATGGAAGCATGCTGCCGCTGGTGGCTCGTTCGGTCAGCATCCCAAGGATAGCAAACCCAAGCTACCCTGAACGCCAGCGGATGGCTGGAGGAAGGAGGTCGGCGGGGGGCGAGGTGGAGTTTGCCACTTCGGCCGGTCTGGTGCTCGGGGACCGGTCTGGTGCTCGGGGCCGAACGGCTCGAAGACCTCTTCGGCGACCAGCCCCGCGGGCAGGCCGCCTGATCGGCCCGCAATCCAGTTACAATCGGGCCGGGTTGGCGCCGACGAGAGGCCGCGGTCGCGCCGCTAGCCGAGTGTCGGTGGATTGGGACAGCGGATATGTTCCCGCCGACGCTGTAGCAGTGCCGACCCGACCAACTGCCGTCAGCGCGGCGTTGCGAAGCCCCTTAGGTGCCTCTTTGGTCAGGGAAGGGCCGCGGGGGTGGACGCAAGGCGTGCGTCGGACCGCCTCCCAGATTCAATCGCCACCTGTGGCGAGCGCAGGTTCTCCCCGTCGATGGAATTTGAACTGCTTGCCACCGATGGCGCCGCCCGCCGTGGTCGCCTCGACCTGCCCCGCGGGGTCGTCGAGACCCCGGCCTTCATGCCGGTTGGCACCTATGGCACGGTCAAGGGTCTGACCCCGGAAGAGGTACGCGACACCGGGGCGCAGATCCTCCTGGGCAATACCTTTCATCTGCAGGCGCGCCCGGGGACGGCGGTGATCGCCGCCCATGGTGGCCTGCACGGCTTCATGCATTGGCCAGGGCCGATCCTGACTGATTCTGGTGGGTTTCAGGTCTACAGCCTGGGCGCCCTGCGGCGCATCACCGAGCAGGGGGTGCATTTCCGTTCGCCGGTGGACGGCAGTCCGGTGTTCCTGGGGCCGGAGGAGTCCATGGCGGTGCAGCGGGCGCTGGCCGCGGATATCGTGATGATCTTCGACGAGTGCACCCCCTGGCCAGCCACCTGGGAGCAGGCGCAGGTCTCGATGGCGCTGTCGCTGCGCTGGGCAGCGCGCAGCAAGGCCGCCCACGGCGATAATCCGGCCGCGCTGTTCGGCATCGTGCAGGGCGGCGTCTATCCGGACCTGCGCCGGGCCTCGCTGGCGGGGCTGCTGGAGATCGGCTTCGATGGCTATGCCGTTGGCGGCCTGGCGGTGGGCGAGCCCGAGGCGGCGCGGCTGGCAACGCTGGAGGTGCTCGCTGACGAGCTGCCGGCGGCGCGTCCGCGCTATCTGATGGGGGTCGGTACCCCGGCCGATATCATCGCCGCGGTGCAGCGGGGTATCGACATGTTCGATTGCGTGATGCCGACCCGCAATGCCCGCAACGGACATCTGTTTACCCACCGCGGGGTGGTGCGCATCCGCAACGCCCGCTACCGCGGCGATGCCGGGCCACTGGACCCGGATTGCGACTGTTACACCTGTCGTCATTACAGCCGCGCCTATCTGCATCATCTGGACCGTTGCAACGAGATGCTGGGCGCACGGCTGCACAGCATCCACAACCTGACCTTTTACCAAGCCCTGATGCGCGGCTTGCGCGAGGCGATCGCGGCGCGGCGGCTGGCGGCCTTCGCCGCCGATTTCTTGGCCCGGGCTGTGCCATAATGCGCGGCTGAACGCGGGTCGTCCCCGCGTGGGCCTGTTCTGCCGGCTGATCCAGACCCGGCCTGGATCCGGTATCGCCCCGGCACAGGTCGGTTGTCGACCCGGCGCTGTCTGGGGTCGCAACCCGAGCCGCTCCGGGCGGCCTCGCATGGCCCGGCCGGTGTCGGGCCGCATCCGCCAGCGCTGGTTCCGCTGCGGTCGCGCCGGCCGGCGGCGACTGCTCCTGCGGCGCGGCGCTCTTCACCACTGATCCGAGACCCTGTCATGAGTTTCTTCATCTCCGACGCAATGGCCCAGGCCGAGGGCGCCGCTGGCGGCGATCCGTTGCTGGGACTGCTGTTCCCGATCGGCCTGATCATCATCCTCTACTTCCTGATGATCCGGCCTCAGGTCAAACGCCAGAAGCAGCACAAGGCACTGGTGGATGGGCTGAGTAAGGGGGACGAGGTCTTGACCATGGGTGGGGTCGCCGGTCGGGTCACCGACCTCGGCGACAACTTCGCCAAGCTGGAGGTGGCCGACAACGTGGTCATCAAGATCCGCCGCCAGGCGGTCGAGGCGGTCCTGCCCAAGGGTTCGCTCAAAGAACTCTGAGCCTGAACCGAGCGCAACCGGTCCCGGCACCCCGCGGGCAGGCCCTTTGGGGGCGCCGGGGCGCCGTCTCCCCGGCCTCGAGCAGGGGGCTCGGGTAGGGCGCGAACAATGCACGACCGGGGCCGGCTCCGCGCCAGCGCCGGCCGCGACCATCCCCGTACTCCCTACCGCCGCGCTGGCCTAGCCCGGGCCGCGGGTCGTGACGGCCAACCGTGACCGAAACCTGGCCGGGGCAGACCCCGGGGCAGACCTTAAGGAACCGCATTCGCAATGAATCATTACCCGCTCTGGAAGAACCTGATGATCCTGGCCGTCCTGCTGGTCGGTCTGCTCTATGCGTTGCCGAATCTGTTTCCGCAGGACCCTTCGATCGAGGTGACCGGGGTTCGCGGGGTGGAGATCGGCGCTGCCAGTGTCGGTGAGGTCCGGGCAGTATTGGAGAACGGCGGCGTCGAGTTCAAGGACGTCGAGCAATTGCCGGACGCCAAATTGCTGGTGCGTTTTCGCAGTGGCGGTGACCAATTGCGTGGGCAGGAGGCGATCCTGGCCCATCTCTCCGATCGCTACAACAGCGCCCTGACTACGGCCCCCGATCTGCCGCGCTGGCTGGTGGCCATGAATATCCAGCCGATGTTCCTGGGCCTCGATCTGCGCGGTGGCATTCACGTGCTGATCGATGTGGACATGGAGGCGGCCGTGGCCCAGGCGCTGGAGCGCTACACCGGTGATGTGCGCACCGAATTGCGCAACGCCAATATTCGCTACCTGACCGTCGAGCGTCAGCCCGAGCGCATCACCGTGCGCCTGCGTGACGAGGGTGCGCGCGACAGTGCTGCCCGCCTACTGCGCCGGGAGTTCCGCGACCTCAGCATCGAGACCGGCGAGGCCGGCGGCGATTATTACGTCTATGGCAACCTCAGCCTGGCCCAGCAGGAGGAGATTCGACGCTTCGCGCTGGAGCAGAACATCACCACCTTGCGCAACCGGGTCAATGCCCTGGGGGTGGCCGAGCCCATCATCGCCCGCCAGGGCGATCGGCGCATCGTCGTGCAATTGCCCGGGGCCCAGGACCCGGCGCGGCTCAAGGAGTTGCTTGGCGCGACCGCCACGCTGGAATACCGGCTGGTGGATACCGAGCACGATGTGCGCGAGGCCCTGCAGGGGCGGGTGCCGGTCGGTGCCGCACTGTATCGCGAGCGCAACGGCCAGCCGATTCTGCTCAAGCGCCGGGTGATCGTCACCGGCGACCAGATCACCAGTGCCGCCGCCGGTTTCGACCAGCGCACTGGCTCGCCCATGGTCACCGTGAGCCTCGATGGTCAGGGGGCGCGGCGCATGCGGGCGGTGACCACCGAGAATGTTGGCCGGCCGATGGCGGTGGTCTTCATCGAGAACCGTCCGCAGACCCGCATCGTCGATGGCGAACCGGTGCGCGAACAGGTGCGGACCGAAGAGGTCATCAGTGTCGCCAACATCCTGGAGCCCTTCGGCCGGCGTTTTCAGACCACCGGCCTGGACAGCCCGCAGGAGGCGCACAACCTGGCCCTGCTGTTGCGCGCCGGCGCCCTGGCGGCGCCCATCGATATCGTCGAGGAGCGCACCATCGGCCCGAGCCTGGGCCAGGCCAATATCGACCAGGGCTTCCGCGCCGTGTTGATCGGCCTTGCCGCGGTGGTGCTGTTTATGGCCCTGTACTATCGCGTGTTCGGCCTGGTGGCCAATGCCGCGCTGGTGGTCAACCTGGTTCTCATCGTTGCCGTGTTGTCGCTGCTGCAGGCTACCCTGACCATGCCCGGCATCGCCGGGATCGTGCTCACGGTGGGCATGGCGGTGGATGCCAATGTGCTCATCTTCGAGCGCATCCGCGAGGAGATCCGCAACGGCAATACGCCGCAGGCCAGCATCCATGCCGGCTATGACAAGGCCTTGTCCACCATCGTCGATGCCAATGTCACGACCTTGATCGCTGCGATCGTGCTCTTCAGCTTCGGTACCGGCCCGATCAAGGGCTTTGCGGTGACCCTGTTCATCGGCATCCTGACCTCGATGTTCACCGCCATTCTGGGGTCGCGAGCGCTGATCAACTTGATCTACGGCGGACGCCGGGTCAAGCGTCTGGCGATCTAGTTCGGTTTGGTAGCAGGCCCTGTTCGCAACCGGAGTTCACAACCGGATCCAACTCGGCACTGCATCAGGCTCAGGCTGGACCCTCCGGCCTGAGCCCCGGTTGCTGCTGGCCGGGCCCGTCGGCGCCGGCCGGTCATTTATCGGAGTCTACTCAATGCCTCTGTTTCAGGTCTTCAGCGACCTCAACATCGACTTCATGCGCTATCGCCGGTCAGCCGCGATCCTCTCGGGTGCGGCATTGCTGATCTGCCTGCTGGCGCTGCCCATTCGCGGCCTGAACTTCGGTCTCGATTTCACCGGGGGTGCCGTCATCGAACTCGGCTATGCCCAGCCCACCGAGATCGCCGAGGTGACCGCGGTGCTCGCCGAGGAAGGTTTCGACGATGCCGTGGTGCAGTACTTCGGTTCCCGGCAGGATATTCTGGTGCGACTGCCGCCGGTAGCCGAAGACGAGAGCGGCGCCACCCAGAGCGACCAGGTGTTTCAAGCCCTGAGCAATGCCGCGGGAGGCCAGGTGGAGCTGCGCCGGGTCGAATTCGTCGGCCCTCAGGTTGGCGAGGAGCTGCGCGAGCAGGGCGGGTTGGCGGTGCTATTCTCGCTGATCGGCATCCTGATCTATGTCGCGTTGCGCTTCGAATGGCGGTTCGCGGTCGGTGCGGTGGCTGCCCTGATCCACGATGTGCTGTTTACCGTCGGCATCTTTTCGCTGTTTGCGATCCCGTTCGATCTCACCGTGCTGGCCGCGCTGCTGGCGGTGATCGGCTATTCGCTGAACGATACCATCGTCATCTTTGATCGCATCCGCGAGAACTTCCGTCGCATGCGCCGCGGTACGGTACTGGAGATCACCAACCGCTCGATCAACCAGACGATGTCGCGCACCATCATCACCTCGGGGACCACGCTGGCGGTGCTGTTTGCGCTGTACTTCCTCGGTGGCGAGGCGATCAGCGGCTTCTCGCTGGCGCTGATCATCGGCATCCTGGTCGGGACCTATTCCACGATCTTCATTGCCACCGCGATCGCGGTGTGGCTCGGTATCAGCCGGAGCGATCTGTTGCCGGTGCCAAAGGAGGGCGCGGCAGTGGATGAGCGGCCCTGATGGCGGCTCCAACCATCGAGCGTTTCGATCGGGTGCTCCCGCCCTTGCCGTCCCTGCGCGAGGTGCGCCCGGGCAGCTTCGTCTTCGAGCGCCCCGGCGCCCTGCCGCCGAGCTTCTGCGACGCGGTCATCGCCCGCTTCGAGACGCATCCAGAGCAGCAGTATCGCGGCCGGGTGGGACAATTGCGCGATGAGGATCCGGGAGTGAAACAGACCACCGATCTGGTGGTCAGCAACAAACCGGACTGGCAGGACGCCGACCGCTTGTTCTTCGGCTCCCTGGCAGCGGCAATGCGCGAGTTTCGCGAGACCTACCCCTATTTCAAGGGGCCGTTCAAGGACCTGGGCTATCAGGTCCAGCGCTACCGGGCCGGCGAGTTCTACCATTGGCACATCGACGGCGGTAGCCATGAACTGAGCCAGCGGCAACTGGTCGCCATCTGGTATCTGAACGATGTCCCCGGTCCCGGCGGGGAGACCCAGTTTCTGTATCAGGATCTCAGCATCCGCCCGCAGCAGGGCAAGCTGGTGCTGTTCCCGCCGTTCTGGACCCATGAACACCGCGCCGCGCGCCTAGCTGCCGGGGTCAAATACATCGCCACCACCTGGGTCGTCTTCGCCTGAATGGCCCGCTGCGGCCAGGAGCTGACTGGATCCTCGACTGCATCCCAGGGGTCGCGCCGGCGCGACCCTCTCTTGCCGACTGCTGCGAGCTGCCCATGACCGAACCCGCTTCCGCCGTGTCCGCGGCCACGCCGGCACGCCTGCTCGGTATCGTCGAGCTGGGGGGTTATCCCAACTTCCTGCCGTTGTATCGGCAGCTTGGCGTCGCTGCCGAGCTGGTCAATTCCCAGCGCAAGGCTCGCACCGTGCTCAAACAGCGGGTGCCTGATCTGATCGTTGCCGAGTATAACTTCCAATCCGATTTCCGCGATCGGACCAGTAACTTGGAGACGCTGATGGCGAGCCTGCAACGCCATCCTGGCGTGCGGGTCATCTGTCTGTACCAGCCGGAGCACCAGGCCAAGCTGGAATCCCTGGCGGCGCGCTTCCCGATCTTTGCCGCGTTACCGCTGCCGGTGGATGAGGCGACCATGGAGGCCGCCCTGCGGCGCGCCCTGGCGGCAGTGCCCGCGCGCTGAGCCGCGCTGCCGATCCGGCCGCCTTCGCGGCAGGCGGCAGCGGTGGGTGCGCGATGGCTACAGCAGACCCCTGAGACCATGGTCAAGACCATCACCTATCTGCCCGACGCCGGCCACGACGACGAGACCGCCGCGCGGCTTTGGCTGGAGCGTCTTGCCACCCATTATCCCGCCGCAGAGCTGCAGCAGATCGCAAGCGCGGTGGAGTTGATGATCGCTTGTCGCGGCCAGCAGGCACTGGAGACCGGTGAGAGCGCAGCGCGCTACCGGCTCGCCAGTGCCGATGTCTGCTATAGCCTGCGTCTGGACGCGGACACCCTGTGCGCGGCCCTGCTCAATGGCTGCCTGGGCACCGCCGGTGTCACCGAGGCGACCCTGGCCGAGCGCTTCGGCAGCGGACTGGCGCAGATGCTGTTGGATCTCGGGCGGATCGGTCAGCTCGCCAAGGTGGATCGGATCATTGCCGCTAAGGATCAGCGCGAACACGAGGAGAATCTCCGCCGGCTCCTGCTCGGCATCGCCGAGGATGTGCGGGTGGTCCTGGTGGTGCTGGCCGAGCGCGTGCATCTGATGCGTGCGGCCAAGGGGCTGCCGGCGCCGCGCCAGCGTGTGCTGGCCGAGGATACCCAGCGCGTCTATGCCCCGCTGGCCAATCGGCTTGGCATCTGGCAGATCAAATGGGAACTAGAAGACCTGTCGCTGCGCTATTTGCATCCGGATGAGTACAAGCGCATCGCCAAGTTGCTGCGCGAGCGCCGCAACGAGCGCCAGGCCTATATTGCCCGAGTCATCGCGACCCTGCAGCAGGAGATGGCGCGGGCAGGCCTGACTGCCAGCATCAGCGGCCGCCCCAAGCACATCTACAGCATCTGGCGCAAAATGCAGCGCAAAGGGGTGGACATTGGCGGCATCTTCGATCTGCGCGCAGTGCGGGTGATGGTGGAAACAGTGCGCGACTGCTATACCGCGCTCGGCATCGTGCACGGCCTGTGGCGTCATATCCCGAAGGAGTTCGACGATTACATTGCCACCCCCAAGGGCAACCTGTATCAGTCGCTGCATACCGCGGTGATTGGTCCCGAGGACAAGCCACTGGAGGTGCAGATCCGCACCCATCAAATGCACGAGCATGCCGAATTCGGCGTCGCCGCGCACTGGGCCTACAAGGAGGCATTGGGGCCGGATGCGGAATTCCAGCGCCGCGTGGTCTGGATGCGCAACTGGCTCGAACTCAAGAGCGAGGGCGACCAAACTGGAGACTTCGTCGAGCGCTTCAAGGCCGAGTTCGAGCCGGTCCATGTCTATGTGCTGACGCCGCAGGCCAAGGTCATCGAACTGCCCAAGGGGGCGACCCCGCTCGACTTCGCTTATGCGATCCACTCGGAGATCGGCAATCATTGCCGCGGCGCCCGGGTGGATGGGCGGATCGTGCCGCTGAACCACGTTCTCGGCAGCGGCGAGACGGTGGAGATCATCACTCAGGGCAACGCCACACCGAGCCGGGACTGGCTCAGCCCCCACCACGGTTATCTGGTCACGGCACGCGCCCGCAACCGGGTGCGTCAATGGTTCAAGCAACAGGATTTCGACCGCTATCTGGGCGAGGGCCGGGGCCTGCTCGACAAGGAGCTGGCGCGCCTCGGCTTCGATGGCAAGCCAGCCTTGGAGCGCCTGGCCGGCCGCTTCAATCTGCACGGGGCTGATGATCTGTTGGCCGCTATCGGGCGCGGCGATGTGGCCGTCGGGGTGGTGGTCCGGGCGCTGCTGGAGACGCGTCCAGAGGCAGCGGCCGCGGCCGAGCCAGAACGCCCGCGCCCACCGTCGCGCCGCCGCCGGCAGGCCCAGCATCGGCCGCCACCGCGGGTGGTCGTGGAAGGGGTGGCGGATCTGCTCACCGAGATCGCCACCTGCTGCCGGCCGGTGCCCTATGATCCGCTGATCGGCTTTGTCACCCGCGGGCGCGGGGTCATGGTCCATCGCGACGATTGCCGCAATATCCTCAATCTGCCGGAGGAGGAGTGTGAACGCCTGATTGCGGTGGCCTGGGCCGAGCAACCGCAGGAGGCGACCTATCCGGTTGACTTGATCGTGATCGCCGCCGATCGCAAGGGCCTGCTGCGCGATGTCTCCTCGGTGATGGCCGACGAGGATGCCAATGTGCTCGGCACCGATACCCGCTCCGATCCCGGGCACGATGTCGCTACCATGCGCTTCACCGTGGCGGTGAACGATGTGGAACAACTCGAACGCCTGATGGCCAAGCTGCGCGCCCTGCCGGACGTGAGCGAGGTGCATCGGTCACGCTGACCGGCGCGGTCGCGCCCGCCGGCCGTTTGCCCGCCCCAACTATTGGTCGCCCCATGCTGCAACTCGACGACGTCAATCAGTTTTATGGCCAGAGCCATACCCTCTGGGATCTCAGCATCGACTTCCCCCAGGGCCAGTGCACCTGCGTGATGGGGCGCAACGGGGTCGGCAAGACCACCCTCATGCAGTGCATCATGGGGTTGCTGCCGGTGCGTTCCGGGGCCATGCACTATCAAGGACGCGGCCAGCGCGTGGACTTGGCGCGGCTGCCGGCGGAACGGCGCGCCATGCTCGGTATCGGCTATGTGCCTCAGGGCCGTCAGATCTTCCCGCTGCTGACGGTGGAGGAGAACCTGCGCATCGGCCTTGGCGCGCGCCCCGACCGCGGTCGGCAGGTCCCTGCGTTCATCTTTGAGCAATTCCCGGTCCTGCGCGACATGCTCGGTCGGCGCGGCGGCGACCTCTCCGGCGGCCAGCAACAGCAACTCGCGATCGGCCGCGCGCTGGCCATCGATCCCCAATTGCTGATCCTCGATGAGCCAACCGAGGGCATCCAGCCCAACATCGTCCATGAGATCGGCGAGGTGATCCGCCGGCTGATGCAGGAACTCGGGCTGACCGTGATCCTGGTGGAGCAGAAACTGCCGTTTGCGCGGCGGGTGGCGGACCGCTTCGTGATCCTCGATCGGGGTCGGCTCCGGGCCGAGGGCCCCATGGCCGACCTCGGCGAGGATCTGGTACGCGCCTATCTGACGGTCTGAGTCCGGCCTGGTGCCTCCCCCAGCGCCCACCGGCATCCCCGCCGGTACCCCTGCCACTACCCAGGCCGATCGCGCCATCGCGCACCCGGCTGCGGCGGCTGCTGACGGCTGGCAGGCGCGCCTACGGCTCGAACTCGCCCCGCGCGGGGGGCGCACGGCGCTGGTGCGCAAGACGCAGCAGGGGCCGCTCACGGTGCAGCGGGGGTTCTATCCCGAGGGCGCGCCCTGTCATCTGTATCTGCTGCATCCGCCGGGTGGGGTGGTGGGTGGCGATCGCATCGATCTGGAGGTCCGGGTGGCGAGCGGCGCCCATGCCCTGCTGACCATGCCAGGGGCTACCAAGTGCTACCGCAGCGCCGGCCCGGTCGCCAGGCAGGCGCAGGTGCTGCAGGTTGCCGCCGGTGGTGTGCTGGAATGGCTGCCGCAGGAGAGCATCCTGTTTCCCGGCGCCCGCCTCGCCGGGCAGTTGCAGGTCCACCTGAGTGGGGATGCCCGTTTCATCGGCTGGGAGCTGCTTAGCCTGGGGCGCCCAAGCCTCGGCGAGCGCTTTGCCATGGGCAGTCTGGACCTGCGCCTGGCCCTGACCCGCGACGGGCAGCCCCTGCTCGGCGAGCGTCTGTGCATCGACGACGGTGTTGGGCTGGATGGCCCGAGCGGGCTGCGCGGGCTGCCCATCGTCGCCACCCTGCTGGCGACCGGTGGGACGGCCGCGGACCTGGCCGCAGCGCGCGCCTGCAGTCGGGAGATAGCGGCGGCTGCCCCCAACCTGCACCTGGGCAGCAGTCTGCTCGATGACCTGCTGCTGGTGCGGGTCCTGGCCGCGCACGGCGAGCCGGTGCTCCGGGGCTTGCGGGCACTGTGGCAGGCGCTGCGGCCGCGGCTGCTAGGGCGGGCGGCAAGCCCCCCGCGCATCTGGGCGACCTGAGCCGGCAGCCCCGCCATGGCCGGTGCGCGGACGGGTGCACATGCACCCGCCCCCAGTTGCTGCCCCGGCCCAGCCGTTACAGCATCGCTGCGGCCGGTTCCGGAGTCGGTTGCGAAGCGGCCGCCACGTCGATGGTGGCCAGTACCAGCGCCTCGGTCAGCACCTGCGGCAGCACCTGCGGGGTGTGACCGGGGGCATAGAAGACATAGAGGGGGACGCCGTTGCGGCCATAGCTGGCCAGATACTCGGTGATGGCCGGGTCGCGGTTGGTCCAGTCCCCCTTCAGGTAGAGCACCTCCTGCGCGGCAAAGCCGGCTGCGACCGCGCGGCGGTCGAGGGCGACCCGCTCATTCACCAGGCAGGTGATGCACCAGGCCGCGCTCATGTTGACGAACACCGGCTGGCCGGCCGCCACCGCCGCGCTCAGGCGGTCGGCGGAGAAGGCTTCGGCCTGCAACTGGGTGCCGGTCGAGCGGGGGTCGCCCGCGCCCGCTGCGGGTGGCTCGCCCACCGCGGCCATCCCCAGCGGCAGCCCGAGCGCGATCAGCAGCGTGGTCAGCCCCAGCGCTCGCATGCCGCGATCGCGCACCGCGCTGCCGTCCCGCGGGGCACGCTCCAGCAGCCACAGGCCGAGGGCCAGCACCACCATCCCGCTCAATACCGCGGCCACGCCGGCCGGACCGGTCTGCACCGCGATCACCCAGACCAGCCAGGCGGCGGTGGCGAACATCGGGAAGGCCAGGAACTGCTTCAGGGTCTCCATCCAGGGGCCTGGCCGCGGCAGCCAGCGTCCCAGTTGCGGCAGCAACGCCAGCAGCAGAAACGGCAATGCCAGCCCGAGGCCGAGGGTGAGCATGATCAGCAGTGCCAGCGGCCAGGGCAGGGTGATGGCATAGCCGAGGGCAACCCCCATGAAGGGGGCGGTGCAGGGGGCGGCGACCAGCGCGGCGAGGGCGCCGGTCATGAAGTCGCCGGTATGGCCGCGGGTCGGGGTCTGGCTGCCGAGGCCCATCAGCCCGGTGCCCAGGGTCACGGCACCGGCCAGGCTCAGCCCGATGACCAGGAATAGATAGGCCATCAGGGCGACGAAGACTGGCGACTGGAGCTGAAAGCCCCAGCCGATGGCGGCCCCGCCAGCGCGCAGGGCCAGCAGCAGGACCGCCACCAGCGCGAAGAAGGTGAGCACCCCGGCGGTATAGGCGATCCCGTGCAGGGCGCGCGTGCGCACCGGCGCGCCCCCCTGCCGGGCCAGCGAAAAGGCCTTGATGGCCAGCACGGGAAACACGCAGGGCATGAGGTTGAGCACGATGCCGCCGAGCAGGGCGAAGGCAAGCGCCAGCGGCAGGCCCAGACCCGCGTCTGCCCCGGCCAGGTCGGGTCCGGCGAGCACCGGCGCTGCCCCACTGGCATCGATCTCCAGGGCCAGGGTGCCGGCGTCATGGCGGACCACCAGTAGGCCGGTGGCGGGCGCTGTCGCCGCCGGGCCGGGGGTTAGATCCAGCGTCAGGTGCTTGTCATCGAGTCGCCAGGGCTGTTCGCTCGCGTGCTCGATCAAGCCCCATTCACCACTAAAGAATCGCACTTCGGTGGGGGTCGCCGGCAGTGCCGCGGCCGGAACCTGCAGGTGCAGTTGATCGCCCTCGCGCGCGAGGTGGGCGGCCACCGTGTTCGGCTCCGGCAGGCGGTCGCGGGCAGCCGTGAACCAGGCCGCCCGCGCGGGGTCGGTGGGGCCGGCGCTGGCGGCAGTCTCCAACCGCAGCCGGAAGTGGCCCGATTCGGGGATACAGTGCTCCTCGCAGACCAGCCAAGTGATCTCGGCACCGAGTTCCACTGGGGTGCCCACTGGCCAGTCCGCCGGCACCTCCAGGGCCATCAGGTGTGCCACTTCGCCCTCGTAGCCGTAATTGGCCAGCGGGCCGACCCGGATCACCTCCGGCCAGGGCCAGCGGATTGGCCCGACCTGGACCCCCTCCGGCAGATTCCAGGTGATCCGCGGCGGCTCGCCGGAGTCGCCGGGATTGCGCCAATAGGTGTGCCAGTGCGGGCGGATCTCGAATTGCAGGGCCAGGTCCACCGGCGTGCCGGGCACGATCGGGTCCTGCTCGACGAGGATGCGGGCGCTGACGTTGTCGGTGACCACGCGGTTGCTATCGGCGCGTGCCGGGTCATCCGGTAATAGCAGGCCGACCGCCAGTAGCAGCGCTGCAAGCTGAATGGCCAACGGCGACTGCCAGCGGCGGCGGGCGGGGAGTGGCCGACCATGGCCGGGCGGCGTGCTTATCTGCAAGTGAAACGGCATGGGTGGGTGCTCCTGGCGTGGACCGACGGATAGGCCCCGGGGCCGCTGTCGAGGCGATCGGGCTCAGCGGCGGCGGCGCCGTTCGAGTTGGCACCTGAGCATGGCCTGGGTCAGCGGTGCGGTCGGGATCTGCTCGATTCCGTCGAACTGCTGCTCGGCCGCGGCGACCAGGCGCTCGACGTCGGCGATTGGAGCGGCCGCTTCGCCGAGGAGTTCAGCCAGGCCGGCGAGGCCGCCGGTGGCGATCTTGACCAGCACGCTGTGGGGGACCTGGGTCAGATCGTCTGTGGCATCGAACGCCGCCAGTCCGGCCTGTTTGAGCCGCGCGTGGAGTTGACGGCACCGGGCCAGCGCGGGGTCGCTGCTGCAATCGTATTCCGCGCCGCCGCGGCGGACCACCTCCTGAGCCTGGGTACAGGCGGCGCGTCCGACCGTCAGGGGGGCGCCGAATGGGCATTGACTGCCGATGCCGGCAGCAGTCGAAGCGGGCGTGTGCATGCTGAATGGCTCGATTGTGAATGGCTGGTTCAGGGGGCGCCGGTACGGGCCCTACAGAGACCCGAAACGTAACCATCGGCAGTACCCAACCTCGGTCAGGCTATGCGGCTGCATTCTCCCTGGATCAAGCGGGCCGGGACCGCCAGGGTTGTGTGCCCCGCAACTGCGACGCCTGCGACTGACAGCGCCAACGACGGTGCTGGCAAGGGCGCGCAGGGCGCGCGGGGGACAGGGGTGGCGCGAACGTGACCACGCTGGACGGGCTGCACCGGACTGGGTGCACCAGACGGGGTGCAATGGTGGTAACCCATCTGGTGCCGCCGTGCCAGAATTCGCCCAGATTCAAGCTGGAACCGGCCCGAATACCGCTGAACCCGGCCTTTACCAGGCGACGCCCGGCGATTGCCGCTTGCCTTTTCACTCCGCTTGGCCCAACGTACAGGCGCCGCTATCACCTTCATTTGACCGGCATTGGGCCAGCAGCTTCCGGCCCAGCAGCTTCCGGTCAGGCATCACCATTCGGCACGACCTCCCACATGCTAGCCGTCGTTGCGGCAGTGGGCCGACCAGGTTGCGGTCAAGTGCAGGCGATAGGCGGCAGAGCGATGCGTCGCACCGCTGCTAGTGCGGGGCGGCCATCCGACAGACTCGCGGTCTGGCGGTTGCCGGGGCTGAGCCCGTCACCGCCAGGCAGGCGCCTGGGAGACCCAGCACCGCGAGGGCGCAGGCCGTCAGCCAGTTCCGGCGACGGCGCCGCCACCCGGGCGACCGCAACCACTGCGGCGTCGCCCCGACCGATCTATAAACCAGAGAGACGACGGCGCCCTAAGCGCCGCACCGGAGGACCTGTGTATGAGTACCACTGCGACCGCCGAGACCACCCGCGCCGAGGAGATCCGGGTCAACAGCATCACCCTCGCCCACCCCTGGGAATGGCTGCGCCGGGGCTGGCAGGATCTGCTGCAGGCACGCCGCTACAGCCTCACCTATGGCGGCGTCATCGTCCTGATCAGCGCCTCGCTGACCCTGGCCCTGGTGTCCGGGGGCATGTTCTATTTGGTCCCTTTCCTTGCCGCCGGTTTCTATCTGCTGGCCCCCATCATCGGCCTCGGCCTCTATCAGATGTCGGCCCATCTCGAACGCGGCGAACCGCTGCGCTATTGCCATGCGCTGGAGGCCTGGCAGCGCAATCAGGGCCAGCTCGCCATCCTCACTGCCGGGCTGATGATCATCATGCAACTGTGGATGATGTCCAACTTCGTGCTGTTCGCCCTGCTCTATACCGGCATCTCGCCGCCGGTGGAGCGTTTCTTCAGCACGGTCTTCCTTTCTGGCGAGAGTAACACCTTCGTTGCCGCTAGCCTGAGCGTCGGCTTTGCGCTGGCGTGGGTCGCCTATGCCATCAGCGCCGTCTCGGTGCCGATGCTGATGGACCGCCCGGTCGACGGCTTTACTGCCATCCGCACCAGCGTGCGGGCAGTGGTTCAGAACTGGCAGCCGATGCTGCTGTGGGCGGCGCTGATCGTGGCCCTGATCGGCGTCGGGCTCCTGACCTTCTATATCGGGCTGTTCATCGCCATGCCGCTGGTGGGCCATGCGACCTGGCATGCCTACCGCGACCTGGTGCCGGCCGCGGAGTGACTGCGCCCTGATCCTCATTGAGGATGCGCGCGGGGCGGGAGGCCCCGCGGGCGAACCCGCTGTTGGAAGCCACCCCCGTCCAACCCCCACGCGGGCGCGATCCTGATCGCCTGCGCGACCTCGCGGGCCATGCGCATACTGCCCCCGTCCCCCCGCTGCGCTTCGGTGCGAGCGCCGCCGATCGCGGTTCGCGCACAGATGCGAAGAGTCCCCTTGTGGCTTTGCTGTCCGCGCCCGGTCAGCATCGCGATGATCCGAATCGCCAACAACTGATTTCTGACTCGTTGCCTATTGCGCGTGTCCTGGGCGCTGCAACGCGATGTCGTTGCCGGCGTAGGCGCAGTCCGCGGCCAGGCAGCAGTCCGCACAACGCGGGCGGCGGGCCCGGCAGACCTCCTTGCCATGGCGCACGATCAGCGCATGGTACTCGTTGAGCAGGGGCAGATCGGACCCCAGCGCACGCTCGAAGCGGGCGCGGATCAGTTCGTAGCCAGTGCCAGGGGCAAGCAGGCCCAGACGCTCGAACAGACGTCGGGTGTAGGCATCGATCACGAACACCGGGCGCTCATAGGCGTAGAGCAGGATGTCGTCGGCGGTCTCCGGGCCGATCCCATGGATGGCGAGCAACCAGCTACGCAGCACCGGGGTCTCCATCGTTGCCAGCGCGTCGAGCCCGCCGGCCGCCTCCAGGGCCGCGCAAAAGGCCTGTAGCCGTCGTGCCTTGACATTGAAGTAGCCGGCCGGACGGATCAGTTCCGCCAGTTCGGCCGGTGCCAGTGCCAGCAGCCCCGCGGCGGTGAGCGGGCCGGCCGTGGCCAGACGGGCGAGCGCCCGCTCCACGTTGGCCCAGGCGGTGTTCTGGGTCAGGATGGCCCCGAGCATGACTTCGAAGGGGCTCGCGGCTGGCCACCAGTGCTGCGGGCCATACGCCGCGAGTAGGCGCCGGAAGATGGCCGGCAAGCGGATCGCATCGGTTGCCGCTGCCGCCCCATCGGCAGTCGCGGCCACCGCCGCGCGCGGCGGCGGCCGGTTGCTGTGGTGGTTGCGCTGAGCGCCGCTCAGACCCGCTGCCCCTTGCGGACCACCACGATGCCGTTGGGCGAGACCTCGAACCGGGCGGCATCGGCCGCCCGGTCCACGCCGATCTGGGCCCCGGGCGAGATCACCACGTCCTTGTCGCAGATGCAGCGGCGCACCTCGGCCCCGGCGCCGACCTGCACACCGTCGCACAGGATGGCCTCGTCGACGATCGCCCTATCATCCACCTGGACCTGGGGATAGAGCACCGAATGGCTGACTCCGCCACCGCGGATCACGGTGCCGGCGGCGAGCATGGAGTTGACGAAGATGCCCTCGTTGCCCGAGACCGGGCCCGGCACCGTGCGCGCCGGCGGATACTGGCCCTGATAGGTGATGATGTTCCAGTCCGGCTGATAGAGGTCGAGCGGTGGGTCGGCTTTGAGCAGGTCCATATTGGCACGGAAATAGGCATCGGTGTCGCCGAGGTCGCTCCAATAGCGATCCGGCGTGACCCGTCCGCGCGCGCCGCCGAAGCCGTAGGCGGCGATGTCGGTGCGTCCCCGCTCCAGCAGCGGGGCCAGCAACTGGACGGCCAGATTGCCCACGGTGACCTCGGTGGTCGCGGCAGCGGTGGCAGCCAGGGCATCCAGTTCCTCCAGCAGCAGGGCCTTCTCGATCACTACCACGCCCATGGTAGCGAGATAGGCGGCGGTGCTGGTCATCGGATCGGCCTGGGCTGGCCCCAACAATGGTTCCAGGATGCAGCCCGGCGGCTCGCCGTTGGTATCGGCGGGTTCCCCGCGCACCGGCCGCAGGCCGACGATGCGGGCGCCGTCGGCCAGTTCGACGGCCATCGGTGCCGGCAGGTTGGCACCGCCGGCATGGCGCAGCGCGCAGGTGATGCCGGCCCCTTGCTCGCGGTGAAAACGCACCAGCTCGGCATAATCCATGCGATAGATCAGGCCGGCATCCAGCAACAGCAGGGTGCGGGCCGGGCTGCGCTCGATCAGATAGCGGTTCTGGCGCAGTGCATCGATGGCGCCGGCATACCAACTGCTGGATTCGCGCATCTGTGGCGGCACCGGCGTGATGAACTGCCCGAGTTCGGCGGCGAATAGCGACCAGCCATCGCGCAGATGCTTATGCAGCGAATGAGACTTGTATTGCGTCAGCACGAGGATCTGCCGCAGCCCCGAATGCAGGCAGTTGGCGAGGATGAAATCGATGACCCGATATTTGCCGCCGAACGGCACAGCGGCCTTGCAGCGGTGTTCGGTGAGGGCGGCGGGGGTGCCCCGCTCGGTGGCGAAGGCGAAGGTCAGCGTCTGCAATGGCATCGGTGTTCGAGCGCTGTGGCGGGATGCGTCGGGGGAGCGGCCGCGCCCCGAGGCGGGACGGCGGCCTGCCAGGCGACGCGCAGGGTAACACCGGGGGTCGGCGCGAACCATGCGCCGCGGCAGGCGTGCGCGTTGGGCCGGGCAGGGCAGGGCAGGGCCGGTGGCGGCTCAGCCGGCGCTCGGGGGCAGCAGCAGCGCCCGCACCGTGGCCGCATCGCCGGCCGTGCAGACCGCCGTGGCCAGGTCGGTCGCGGCCGGGATCGATACCAGTTCGGTGCGCCGGGCCAGTTCCGGAATCAGGCGCGGGTTGACCGCAAAGGCACGGAACCCGAGCCCCAGCAGGACCGGCAAGACCCCCGGCATCCAGGGCAGCACGCCGCACAACTGGACCCGATCCACATGGGCCCCGGCGGCCGTGGCCATCCCGCGCAGGAAGCGGTACAGGGCTGGCGCATAGGGATCGAGATAGGCCCCCAGATCGGGCAGGTCGCGATCGGCCGCGAACAGGCATTGCATCAGGTCGCTCAGGCCCACCGAGGCGAAGTCGGCGCGCTCCAGCAGACGATCCAGCATCAGCGCCAGGGCTGGGGTCTCCACCATCGCGCCGACCGGCAGCAGCGGCGCCGCAGCGGCCGTGAGGCGCGTCTCGATCTCCGCGCGCCAGTGGTCGAACTCCTCCGGCGTGGTCAGATAGGGGATCAGCAGTCGCAGCGGATACTGGTCCGCCAAACGGCCCGCCGCGGCGATCTCGGCGGCGAAGGCCTGCTGCACCCGGCCGCTGTGATAGAGCCGCACCCCCTGCAGGCCCAGCGGACTGGCTGGCACCGCGCTGGACTCCAGCCAGGGCGGACGCTTGCTGGCGGCGATATCGAGCAGGCGCAGGGTCACCGGCAGCGGCGCCGCGGCCCGGCAGACCGCACCCAAGGCCTCGGCATAGAACGCGGCGTCCGGCAGTGAGCCATCGGGTGGATTGAAATATTCGGTGTGCACCACCCCCAGGGCGGCCGCCCCATGGATCGCGGCCAGCCGCGCCCCCTCGATGCTGCTGACCGAGCCACGCAACTGCACCGGCTGACCATCCGCGCTGGTCACCGCCCCGGTCCGGGCGAGCGCCGCCGGTTGTTCGACAGTGGCGGCCGGTGGCACCGGAGAGCAGATGCGCCCATGGGTGCCATCGATCCAGACCGCCTTGCCCACCGGCAGGGTCGCGGCGGTCGCGGCATCGACCACCACCACCGGCACCCCAGCCCCGAGCAACAGGATCATCCAATGCGAGAAGGGCGCCCCTTCGACGACGATGAAGCCGGCATGCCGGGTGGAGACCCCGCTCAGTTCCTCCTGATGGACCAGGCGAATCCCGCCATCGACACCATCGCGGGTGAGGCGGCCATGGGCCTGGCCGGGGGCATAGGGGGTAACGCTGATCTCGGTCATGGCGGTGACGGCTTCTCCGGTATGTAACGCGCCGGCGCACGCGACACCGGTGCAAACAAGACACGCCGCTGCCGACGTATCCCTGCGCTGGGAACAGGCCAGAGTATTTGGCCTTTACCGTCGCGACGAAAGCCCGGCCGGGGCGGTCGACCTGCAGCGAGCAGAACCCCGGTTGGCGATGCGGGCGCGGTGAACGCCCGATTGGCCATGATCCTACAGAAACGGCGGTTAACCGCATTGCGCGTAGCGTCAGCGGTTGGCTGATCGGGGATTCTGCGCTCGCCTCAGAATCACCTTTTGGGTGCGGGCCATTCAACTGCCGTTTCCAGGATGATCGATTCAACCCCAGGCGCCCTGTCCATTCCCTTGGCGAGGTCCTTGCGATGAGCCCGATCCTGACCGCTGAACTGAACGCAGGCACCACTTAGGGAGTGCCGAGCAGGCCCTTGAGCGCAGCCAGATGGGCCTGGCCGCGGGCGCGGCGGGCGGCCGGGTCGGCGGGCTGCTGGTCAGCGTCGGCCAGCGCACCGGCTGGCAGTTCGGCGAGGAAGCGGCTGGGCTCGCAGGCGATGGTCTCGCCGTAGCGGCGGCGTTGGCGGGCGCGGCTGAAGGTCAGGGTGCGCTGAGCGCGGGTGATACCGACATAGGCCAGCCGGCGCTCCTCTTCGATGCTGTCGGCCTCGATGGCGCCGCGGTGGGGCAGGAGGTCTTCCTCCATGCCGACTAGGAAGACGTGCGGGAACTCCAGCCCCTTGGCCGCGTGCAGGGTCATCAGGTTGACCCGCCCGGGGCCGTCGCCGGTGCCGTCGCCCGCGGCCTCGGCGCGCTCCTCGTCCTGGCGCTCCAGGATGTCGAGCAGGGTCAGATGGGCCACCAGTTCGCCCAGGTCGCGCGGCTGGTCCCCGGTTTGGCCCGGGTGTCGGGCCGAGCGCTGGCGCGGGCCCGCCGGCTGGCGCTGGGCCAGGTCATCAAGCCAGCGAATCAGTTCCTCGACGTGACCGGTGCGCCGCTCGGCCTGCGCCCGGCTGCTGGCCTGCTGGTGCAGCCAGCCGGGATAGTCGATGGCTTCGAGCAGGGCGCGGATGGCTGCCACCGGTGCCGTGCGCGCCTGCCGGGCATGGGTCGCGAGGCAGGTGGCGAGGGCGGCCAGGCGCTGGCGGGGGCGCTCGCTCAGGGTCGCCGCCAGGGCCAGATCGGCGCAGGCGGCCAACAGGCCGACGCCGCGGTTGGCCGCGACCGCAGCCAGGCGTTCCAGGGTCGCCGGGCCGATCTCCCGCCGCGGCACGTTGACGATGCGCAGGAAGGCGGTGTCGTCCGCGGGGTTGGCGAGCAGGCGCAGATAGGCCATCACGTCCTTGACCTCAGCGCGGGCGAAGAAGGAGGTGCCGCCGCTGAGGAAGTAGGGGATGGCTAGCGCCCGCAACGCCTGCTCGAACGGGCGCGCCTGATGATTGCCACGATAGAGGATGGCGCAGTCGCTGTAGCGCTGGCCCTGGGTCAGGCGCGCGTGCAGGATCTCCCCGGCCACCCGCTCGGCCTCGTGGGTCTCGTCGCGGCAGACCAGCAGGCGCGCCGGCTCGCCGGGGCCCAGCGCGCTCCATAGGCGTTTTGGGAAGAGGTGCGGATTGTGGGCGATGAGCCCGTTGGCCAGGGCCAAGATGCGGGCGCTGGAGCGATAGTTCTGCTCTAGGGTGATCACGGTCAGGTCGGGATAGTCCTGGCGCAGCCGGGCCAGGTTCTCCGGGCGTGCGCCGCGCCAGGCATAGATCGATTGATCGTCGTCGCCGACCACGGTGAAGGCCCCGCGCGGGCCGGCCAGCAGGCGCACTAGGGCGTATTGGGCGCCGTTGCTGTCTTGATATTCGTCCACCAGCAGGTAGCGCAGGCGCGCCTGCCAGGCCTCCCGGCGCGCGGCATCCATCCTGAGTAGGGCCACCGGTCGCAGGATCAGGTCGTCGAAGTCCACCGCGTTGTAGGCGCGCAGGCTGCGCTCGTAGTCCCGATAGAGGGCGGCCAGGGCGGCCTCGTGGTCGTCCTCGGCGGCAGCGGTGGCGCGGGCGGGATCGATCAGGTCGTTCTTCCATTGCGAGATGCGGGCCAGGGCCGCCGCCGGTGTCACTGCCTCGGCCAGCGGATGGTCGTGCAGATGCTCCCGGAGCAGGGTCTCGCCATCGGCGGGATCGAACAGCGAGAAGCCGGTCCGCAGGCCGGCGGCGCCGGCCTCGCGGCGCAGCAGTTCAAGGCCGAAGGTGTGGAAGGTGGCGACCCGCAGTCCGCGTCCGGCGCGCCCGGGCAGCAGCCGGCCCAGGCGGGCCCTCATCTCGCGGGCGGCCTTGTTGGTAAAGGTCAGGGCGCAGACCGAGCGCGCTGGCAGTCCGCCGGGACCGAGCAGCCAGGCGATCTTGTGGGTGATCACCCGGGTCTTGCCGGAGCCGGCGCCGGCGATGACCAGCAGCGGGCTGCCGGTGTGGCGCACCGCTTCGATCTGAGTCGGGTTCAGGCCGTGCACTGGGTCGCCGGATACTGTGGTCGTGGTGCCGCTGCCGCGGCGATGGCGGCGCGGGTCTGACGCAGATTCCGATTGTTGATCGAGAGCCGCAGCGACGGGGCCAGTTCCCAGCGGTGCTGGGTCCAGAGTACGTTCCAGTGGGTGACCGCGGGAGTGGACATCAGCCGGACCGGTGCTAGGCGATGGCAGCGATCGGCCGCGGTGGTGGCAGCGGGCATGGTCGGGGCGGGGGTTCGGCAAGAGGGGCAACAAAATTATGGCACAGCGCCGCGGCGGCAACTGTCGGAACAGCATGGCGATGGGGTCCTCCGCTTGCTTGCATGATGGGCGCCCCATGCGTTCGGGAACTGCTGACGCATGCAGCGGTTTCCGCTGGGCAGGCTACCCGCTCATGTTCAATCGCTGAGCAGCGATTGAACATGAAGGATAAAGGGACCCGCTGACCGCGGCGCCTGGTTCCGTGCCGATGTTTGGCCAGGATCACCGATCAAGCAGCAGTTCACCGGCGGTGCGGCTGCTTGAGCCGTCACCGGGCGGCCCTGGGCGGCCCCAGTTGGACGGCCCGGCGGCGGTGGCCGGCTCCCGGGACAGGTCGGTCCCCTTTGATCTGCAGCGCCAACCATGGCATTGAAGCTAAGCTGCTGATGATCCGAAGGACTCTTGCCGCAAGGTCGGCTTGTCCAGTTCCGTGCACCCGTCCGAGACCCTGCATGAGCCCAGAAACCGTCGTCCTCATCCGGCAATCCTGGTCCCAGGTGATGCCCCGACGCAAACAGGTCTGCGGCGACTTCTATCGCCGCCTGTTCGCGACCTATCCGGAGTTGCGCCCGCTGTTCCAGGACGACTTGGCGCGCCAGACCGATCTCTTCGTCACCATGGTTAATACCGTCGTCAGCGCACTGGATAACCCCGGTCCGGTGCTGCCGCTGCTGGAGACTCTGGGTGCCCGCCATGCCGCGTACGGGGTGAGCGACGACGACTATGACAAGTTCGAGGCGGTCCTGCTCGACACCTTGGCTGCCAGCCTGGGGGAGACCTTCACCCCCACCGTGCGCGCTGCTTGGAGCGAGGTCTATGGGCGCCTGGCGGACAGAATGCGCCGGGGGGCAGCCAACCGCTGCGTGCACCGGCGCTGACTGCCGGGGGCAGCACCTGGTCTGAGCGTTGCGGTCTGTGTGCCCGATCGTGCACCAGCCGGGCGGGACCGTGCCCGGCCAGTCGCCGCGCGCTGAGGCGATTGCCGGAAGCTTCGATGCCAGGTGACGCACGATTGGCGTTTGCCTTCAAGGCGGGTTGGCGGGAGCATCGCAAGCGCTGTGACCGTCACCGGCGGCGCCGAAGGCGGACGTCAAGACCAGTCAGCCGGTATGAAAGTTGACAGAAATCGCCCGACAACCGGACCGAAAACAGCGCGCCGCGCCGCCCCTGGCAGCGGGGGAGCGCATGGTGCTCGGGATGACCTGCCGGCGGTAATCTGGCAAAGTCCGCCGCCAGTTCATCCTGTCCCGGAGCCTCCGCAATGACCTGGAAGACCGCCCACCGCTCTTTCTATTACCAGGGCGCTCCGGCGCCGGATGATCCGGTGCTGGACCCGGCTACCACCGCTCTGCTCTGTATCGACGTGCAGAACTACGGCATGACCCTGCACGATGATCCCGCCGAGCGGGCCCGCTGGGCGCTTTTCCATGAGCGCATGCGCGGCAGCGTCATCCCGCGCCTGCGCGCGCTGCAGGACAGCTTTCGCAGCGCCGGTATCGATGTGCTCCATGCGCGCATCGCCTGCCTGCTGGAGGATGGTCGCGACCGCTCTCTGAGCCAGAAGCTGCCGGGCTGGAACAATTTGCTGATGCCGTTGGACACCATCGCCTCCCAGATCATCCCGGAACTGGCGCCGGCCCCGGGGGAGATTGTGGTCACCAAGACCACCGACAGCGCGCTGACCGGCACCAATCTGCGCCTGGTGCTGTCCAACATGGGCATCAGCACTGTAGTGGTTACCGGTATCTATACCGATCAATGCGTCTCCTCCACCGTGCGCAGCCTCGCCGACGAGAGCTTCCAGGTCATTCTGGTCGAAGACTGCTGCGCGGCCGGGACCGATGAGCTGCACGAAGCGGAGTTGGCCATCATCAACATGATCTATTGTCATGTGATGACTAGCGCGGAATTGCGTGAATTGATGGGGCTGGCCTGAGTGTCGAGCCGATGCGCCAGATCGATGCGCCTTGTTCGTGCCAGGCCGACGCGACCCTCGCTGTGATCCACCGGAGCCCTTTTTCCATGCGCCCTTTGTCTCTGCTGCTCTGTCTGTGCCTGCTACTGCCTGTCGGCGCTATTGCCAGCGACGCCACGGGGTTGGAAGCGGGTGGGATAGTGAGTTTCGAACTGCGCGATGGCAGCATCGTCTCCGGTGAGTTCCTGGGTATAGATGCAGCAGGTTATCGCGTCCGCTCCCCGACGCTGGGGGTCTTCGACGTGCCCCAGTCCGAGGTGCAGCGTATGCAGCGTGGCCCGCCCTCGGTCTTGACCGGGGCCGACGCGCGTGCCGACATCGCGGCGATGCAGCGGCGTCTGTTGGCCGATCCGGAGATACAGGGCCGCATCTTTGCACTCCAAGACGATGCCCGTTTGCGCGAGGCGCTGGCCGATCCCGGCATCCTGCGCGCCCTCGGTGCGGGCGATCTGGAGGCCCTGCGCGAGAATGCCCAGTTCCGGCGGCTGCTGGAGCATCCCGGCATCCGCGCCATCATCGAACGGGTCGAGGGCACGGCGACCAGCGTCGATTGACTGGCGTTGGCCGCGCGCCAGGCTGGTCGGCTGGGGGCGGGCTGGCGACTGGACAGGTGCCGGTTGCGTCGCCGCCATCGCGGTGCTGGCGCGCTGTGCTAGCATGCGCGCAGCCTTCCCAGGCGCCGTCGCGGCGCTGCTCCGGAATGGCCCGGCATGCCCCTTGGTGGGGCCCCGGGCGCCCGGATCTGCCCTCGTCCCAGCGTCCATCTCCCTGTCTTGTTCGGAGTCGGTTGTGAAACTAGGGTTGCCTTCTGCGGTGTCCCCCTGCGCCCGGCCGCGTCGCTGCTGCGCCGCCATCGTGCTGCTGTCGATGCTAGCGCTGACCGGTTGCGCCAGCGCCCCACGCGGCGGTGCTGGCCCGGTTGCCGACAGCGTTCAGGTCGATGTCAGTGGCTTGCCCCAGACCTTGCTGGCCGGGGCACGGCTGCCGCAAGCGCGCTCGGTGGCCATGGCCAATGCCCGCACCAAGGGCTGGTCGATTCGCGAGGCGCATCAAAACCAGGTGCTGCTGGAACGGCCGCTGCCGCGGGAGTCGCTCCAGGCCCTGGGGCTGGGGCGGGACGCGGTGCCGCCTCTCGCACAGGTGCAGACCAATCTGGTGGAGCGCAGTGATGGAGTCGTGGTCGGACTGCGCTCGTTCATAATCAAGAACCCCGGTGGCAGCGGCGAGGAGCGGGTGGATGCGACCGCCAACTTCCACGATGACCTGCTCGCCTCGCTGACATCCCTACAGTCGGCCTGGGCCACCACCCGGCCCCAGCTCGCGCGGGAGATGCCGCGGGGCAGTGCCACTGCCGCCGCGCCATCTCCGGAAAACGGCATTCCCGGCGCCGAGCGGACCGCCGCCGTCTCCGATGATGTGCAGGTGCGCGCACCGACTCCAGAGCCGGCTCCGGCTCCGGCGGCCGCGCCGACCAGCGCTCCAGCGTCCACCATTGCCCGCGCCGAACCGACCACCGAGCGCCGTCCGGCGACCCTGGCGCCGTTGGAAACACGCACCGTGACCCCGGGGGCTGCCGGACCGCTTGGCCCTGTTCAAACCGCTCCGCAGCCCCTGGTCGCGGCGACGCCAACGCCGCTGCCATCGGCGCCGGAACCAGCCGCGCCGTCGGCGCCAATGTCGGCACCAGTGCCAGCACCAGTGCCAGCACCAGGGTCGCCGCCAACGCCGCAGCCGGGGTCCCCACTGGCCGCGCCCGGATTAACGGCCCCGGCGGCTACGACCCTGCCGCCGCTGCTGAGCATGCCCGCCACCCCGGCCCCCAATGACATGCTGGTGCTCAACGCCAATGCCCGCAAAGGGCTTTGGGCCTACTACGCCGAGGAGCATGCACGGCGACGTGGCTGCGCGGTCGGCGCCTTGGGGGCAGTACTGCTGCAGGAGGCGGCGACCTATGAGCTGCATGAGGTGCACTGTGATGGCAGTAACAACTTCTTGCTGCGCTGCCAGGGGGGCGTTTGCCAGGAGACGCGCTAAGCCTATCGGCGGTGCCGCTGCAACTGCTCACGGGCACCAAGCGGTGTCCGGCCGCGGACTGGAAGCGAACCGCCGGGTGATGCGCAAGCTGGATCCCGGCCAGCATCCTGATCGATATCCGGGTCTCCATTCGGACCGGCTCGGGGTTGCTCTGGGCGCGTTGCTTTGGCTCTGCTTCTGGGCCTTGTTCGGGCCGGTCTCCACCCGCGCCGAGCCCGCGGCAGCAGCCGCCGAGGCCCGTCCCAGCATCTTCCTGGAGGGTGCCTCGGTGCCGAGGGCCAAGGCACTGGCCCTGGATGCAGCGCTGATCCGGGGCTGGCAGATCGCTGACAGCGGTCCCGCCCACAGCGTGTTCGAGACCTGGCTGGAGGACCCCGCCAGCCCCGGGCCGCCCGGAGCGGTCGCGCCCGCGCAGACCCTGCTTCGCATCCGGGCCGACTTCATCGCCACACCGGCCGGCGTCAATGCCTATCTGCAGGCCGAAGAACACTGGTATCCCGGGACCGCTGAGCACTGGTCCGACGGCGTGACCGCGCGTTACCGGGCCAACCTGGCCAATGCCCTGGCCTCGCTGGAGCGCCAGTGGCGGGCAGTCGGCCGTCGCGGGCCCGCGGCCACCGCCAGCGCGCCGGTGCTGGCAACGGATGGCAGCCCTGCCCCCCCGAGCACCCGGGTGGAACCGGAATCGTCGCGGTCTGAGATCGTGGTGATCGAGGTTGGCCTGTGGGCCTATTACGCCGAGCATTACGCGATCGAGCAGGGCTGCACGCTCGCTGACCTGGGTGCCGAACTGGTTAGCGACGACGGCGCTAGCGAATTGCATCGGGTCCATTGCCTGGAGCGTACCAGTCTGCTGGTGCGCTGCAATCGCCTCGGCTGCGGCAACGGCGGCTAAGCCCTGGCCCGCGGCGGCGCTCTGCCTCGCCATCCTGCCTGCGTCCGTCCGGGGCCCCGGTCTTGAAGCGCTGGCTGACACGCGTCCTGCCCGATCCTCAATGGGTGCGGGCGAGCTGCTTCGTTGGCCTGTTCGGTGCTCTGCTGCAGGATGCCAACCTCTGGCATCTGAACCGCCGCTCTACTGCTGGCGGCGTTGCCGTCGGCCTGTTCGTGATGTTCATGCCGCCGGTAGGCCAGATCCTGCTCGCCTCGGCCGCGGCCATCCGGCTGCGGGTCAACCTGCCCATCTCCGTGGTCCTGGTCTGGCTCAGCAATCCGCTGACCTTCCCCCCGCTCTATTACTTCGCCTATGTGATCGGCTGCCGGCTGATCGGCCGGCCGGTTCCGCCCTTCCGTGCCCAGTTCTGGCTGGACTGGCATAACTGGCCGGGGGTGCTCGGACCGCTGTCCCTGGGTTGTCTGGTCTGTGCGACCGTTGCCGCTAGCGTCGGTTATTACACGATCCAGCTCATCTGGCGCTGGAACCTGCGCCGCCGTATCCGCTTACGGCGCGCACGCTAGCGCGGCGGTGCCGCTCGGGCGCAGACCGAAACCTCCCTGACCAGCCTGCTGGTCGGGGGCTCGACAGCGATCGCCTTAGGCTGCGCTGAGCTGACCGTCGTCGAGGCGCCAGACCCGATCGGTCCGTCCGGCGAGGTCGAGGTCATGGGTGACGATGACGAAGCTGGTGCCGACCTCGCGGTTGAGTTCGAGCATCAGGTCGTAGACCCCGGCAGCGGTTTGGCGGTCCAGGTTGCCGGTGGGTTCATCGGCGAGGACGCAGTCCGGGGCACCGACCAGGGCGCGGGCGATGGCGGCACGCTGCCGCTCGCCACCAGAGAGTTCGCCGGGTTTGTGGGCAAGGCGATGACCGAGGCCGACCCGCTCCAGCATCGCTGTCGCCTGTGCCTGAGCCGTCGTCGCCGGCAGGTTGCGGATCAGCAGAGGCATGGCCACGTTCTCCAGCGCGGTGAACTCGGGCAGCAGGTGATGGAACTGGTAGATGAATCCGAGTCGGCGATTGCGCAGCAGACCACGGGCGCGCTCGGACAGGGCCAGGGGATCGTCACCACTCCACAGGACCTGTCCGGTGCTCGGGCGTTCCAGGCCGCCCAGGCAATGCAGGAGGGTGCTCTTGCCGGAGCCCGAGGCGCCGACGATGGCGATGCGTTGGCCCCTGGGTACACCGAGTTCTACGCCGCGCAGCACCTCGACCTCCTGAGGTCCCTGGCGGAAGGTCTTGCCCAGGTTGCGGGCAGCAAGCACCAGGTTGGTGCGGGTTTCCGCATTGGTCTGGGCAGTGCTCCCAGCACCAGTCTCATTCATAGCGCAGGGCCTCGGCCGGGTCGGTGCGAGCGGCCCGCCAGGCCGGATACAGCGTGGCCAGCACCGACATCAGGAAGGCGCCGCCGCCGATGCGCAGCACATCGTCGAGACGGACATCCGAGGGCATCACACTGATGTAATAGATGTCGGGATCGAGAAAATGCACATCGAAGGCGCGCTCGATCGCCAGCACGATGGGCTCGACGTTCCAGCCCAGCAGCATCCCGCTGACCACGCCGAGCAGCGTGCCGGCCAGGCCGATGGCCGTGCCCTGGACCATGAAGACGGCCATGATCCGTCCGGGCGAGGCACCCAAGGTGCGCAACACGGCGATGTCGGCGCGCTTGTCGGTGACCACCATGACCAGGGTCGAGACGATATTGAAGGCGGCCACCGCCACGATCAGGAACAGGATGATGGTCATCATCCGCTTCTCGGTGCGCAGCGCGGCAAAGAAGTTGCGATGGAGCTGGGTCCAATCGCTGACGCGATAGATGCCGTCCAGGTCATACTGGATCTGGCGGGCGATCCGCGGCGCCTCGAACATGTCGGTCAGCCGGAGCCGAATGCCGCCGGCAGCATCGCCCAGTCGCAGCAGGCGGGCGGCATCGCTCATGTGCATGAAGCCATAGCTGCGGTCGTAATCGGACATGCCGACCTCGAACACCCCCACCAGCGTGAAAGCTTTGAGTCGGGGCATCACTCCGACCGGGGTGGCATTCAACTGCGGGGTCACCACTGTCACCTTGTCGCCGAGGCGCAGGCCTAGGATCGCCGCTAATTCGCGCCCGAGGATGATGTTGTAGCTGTCTGGCTGCAGGTCATCCATCGACCCGGCGAACATGTCGCGGCGCAGTTGCGAGACGGCATCCTCTTCCTCGGGCAGAATCCCGCGCAGCATGGCGCCGCTGGTGCGCCCAGCGTTCATGAGCATGGATTCCAACTCGACGAAGGGGGCGGCGCCGAGCACATCGGGCAGGGTCCGCACCTGGGTGAGCACCGCGGGCCAGTCGGGAATGCCGTCGGGGTCGCTCAGGGTGGCGTGGGAGGCCATGCCTAGAATACGTTCCTGAATCTCCTTATGAAAGCCGTTCATCACCGACAGCACCACGATAAGGGCCATGATGCCCAGCATGATGCCGAGCATAGAGATCAGCGAGATGAAGGAGATGAAGTGATTTCGGCGCCGGGCACGGGTGTAGCGCAGGCCGATGAACAGGGGGAGGGGGCGAAACATGGGGCACGATTAGAGCACGAACCCGGCGGGCTGAACAGCGGGCCGCGTCGGACCGGATGGCCTGTGAGACGACCAGCAGCGTGACCGCAAGGGGAACCAGTGGGGTACCTCGCCGGGGGCTGACAGCGCGCGCGGCGTGGCATCGGTGCGATGGTGCCGCCAGGCTCTGTCGAGACCCTGACCGGGGCGCTGCCGCGCTGTCGGCGGCAACCGGTCGGTGGGCGGCTGGCCGGCCCCAGACGTCCGGGGCCGGAGTCGCTAGCGGGGCGCTGATAGGGGGCCGCGACGACCCTGGCCAGGCCTGGTGGGCAGAGTCGCGCTGGCTGGCAGCGTCCCGGCGCGCGGGCTATTGCGCTGGGTCCTGCTGCTGTTCCTGCATCCGGCGCATCTGTTCCTCCATCTGCTGGCGCATCTGCTGGAAGAAGGCGGTAGCCTCTTCGTAGGTGGCAAAGCCGTCGCCATCGGCGTCCATGCGCTGGAAGGCCTCGATGGTCGGCCGCTTGAACTCGTCCAGGTCGACCCGGCCGTCGCCGTTCTGATCCAGGTTGGCGATGAAGGTCTCGCCGGGATCGGGCATGCCGCGTTCCTTCATCGCCTCCAGCATCTCCGGCGGCACCTGGGCGGCGAAGGCGGCGTGCGCCTCCTCGGCGGTGATGTAGCCGTCGCCGTCGGTATCGACCTCGGCAAAGCGTGCCTGCTGAGGCGCCAATGCCTCGTCCAGACTGACGCGGCCGTCACCGTCGGTATCCAGTTGCTGGATGAAGGCGGCGGCGGGATCGCCGGGTGGCTGGTCCGGCTCACCCGGCGCCTGGGCATTGGCGGCAGACAGGACGAGGCTGGCGCCCAAGGCGGCTAGGGTGAGGGGTAGGGTTCTCTGCATGACATGACTCCTGAGTGACGATCGCGGCGGCTCCGAAGAGACCCCGTGCTGGGTTCCCTAGTCGGTCAGGGCGCCGCGGCGGTTGCTGGGCCGGGGCGCCGGGCCAGTGGGAGCGCCGGGCCGGTGTCGTGGTCGATGCCGGCCATGTTGACGGCAGGCACCGGACGGCATCCTGCACCAGCACGGCAGCGGCGGCAAGGCTTCTATGCCTGTCATCCAGACCTTATCCTGCTACCACAGGCGGGGCTGCCCCCGCCGGTCCGACCGCGGCGCCGCGCCGCGCTATCCTACCCTGCGCCCCGACCCGATGGCCCGGCCCTGGCCATCCCACCCTGCTGCGATACGATCCCCATGACCGCGACCGCGCCCGCACCCCGTACCAACTTCATCCGCCAGATCATCGACGAAGACCTTGCCGCGGGGCGGCATCAGACCATTGTCACCCGCTTTCCGCCCGAGCCCAACGGCTACCTGCACATCGGCCACGCCAAGTCCATCGTGCTCAATTTTGGCATTGCCGAGGATTATCACGGCACCTGCAACCTGCGTTTCGACGATACCAATCCGCACAAAGAGAACCGCGAGTTCGTCGATGCGATCCAGGCCGATGTGCGCTGGCTGGGCTACGATTGGGGCGCGCAGGTCTATTTTGCCTCCGATTACTTCGAACGCCTCTATCGCTTTGCCGTCGAGCTGATCGAAAAGGGCTTGGCCTATGTCTGCGATCTCAGCGCCGAAGAGATCCGAGTCTATCGCGGGACACTCACCGAACCAGGCCGCGATAGTCCCTGGCGTGGGCGCAGCGTGGCCGAGAACCTGGATCTGTTCCAGCGCATGCGGGCCGGCGAGTTCGCCGACGGCGCGCGCTCGCTGCGCGCCCGCATCGATATGGCTGCGCCCAACATCAATCTGCGCGACCCGGTGCTCTACCGCATCCGCCACGGGGTCATCCACCATCAGACCGGTACCGAATGGTGTTTGTATCCGACCTACGATTACACCCATCCCCTCTCGGATGCGCTGGAGGGCATCACCCATTCCCTGTGCACGCTAGAGTTCGAGGATCATCGCCCCCTCTACGACTGGTGCATCGCCAACTGCTCGGTACCGGCGCGCCCGCGCCAGATCGAATTCAGCCGGCTCAACCTGCAGTACACGGTGATGAGCAAACGGTTGCTGACGCAACTGGTGAGCGAGGGGCTGGTGGCGGGTTGGGATGATCCGCGCATGCCGACCCTGGCTGGGCTGCGCCGCCGCGGCTATACCCCGGCGGCGATCCGTGATTTCTGCCACCGCATCGGTGTGACCAAGGCCGACAATCTGGTCGAGATGGGCCTGCTGGAGAGCGCTATCCGCGACGATCTGGACGCCAACGCCCCGCGTGCCATGGCCGTGTTGCGGCCGTTGCGGGTGGTACTGACCAACCTGCCGGCTGCCGCGCCCACCCAGTTGGAAGTGGCCAACCATCCCAAGCGCCCGGAACTGGGCACCCGCCAGATCCCGTTCGGGGTCGAACTCTGGATCGATCGCGGCGACTTCAGCGATGACCCGCCACCGGGCTACAAGCGGCTGGTGCCGGGCGGCGAGGTCCGTCTGCGCAACGCCTACGTGATCCGCTGCGATGAGGTCATCCGCGATGCGCAAGGGGAGCCGGTCGCCCTGCATTGCAGCCTGGACCCCGACACCTTGGGCCGCAATCCAGTCGGGCGTAAGGTCAAGGGGGTGATCCACTGGGTCAGCGCGGCTGCCGCGGTCGCGGCCGAGGTGCGGCTCTACGATCGGCTGTGCCAGGTTCCCCAGCCCGGCAGCGGCGGGTGCGACTTCCGCGCCGATCTCAACCCCGATTCGCTGCGGGTGCTGACCGGCTGCCAGGTCGAGCCGATCCTAGCCGCCGCCGATCCCGGCGACCGGTTCCAGTTCGAGCGCGAGGGCTATTTCGTGGTCGATTCCGACCGCACCGCCGACCGGCTGGTGTTCAATCGCACCGTGACCCTGCGCGATACTTGGGGCCGGGGCTGACTTCAGTGCTGCACGACGGGCGCTGGAGCCCCAACGCGGACGGCGCCGGTGAAATGGTCAGCGGGTGCCACCGCGATCTCCGCAGTCCCGGCGTCAACCCCAAAGACAACCGGTTGTCACGGCGGCGACTGGTGGGCCGCTGCTCGGCCCCGATGATCGGCAGGGTTGCAGCCGATTTCGCCATGGGACAATCTAGTGGGCACTGAGTCCGGGCGCCTGGCCCTTGCTGAGGATTGATCCTACCGCGATGCCGATCGAGCAACCCAGGCTTCTCCTCGTCGAGGACAGCCCTTTCCAAGTCGCTGCCGGGCGCTTCGGAGGACAGTATCCCGCATGCAGCGGCCGCCCTCGGTGTCAGCCCCTCGCCACCATCGGTCGCAAGCGCCAGCCTTTGGGTGGCGCGTGAGGCAGCAGTCACCGGACAGGATGCTCGGCGCGGCGCTCCCGCCACTCCTGCGCCAGGTGCACCTGGGGCGCGCCCTGTGCGGAATCGCGGCGGCGGCCGAGGGGCGCGAATGGTGGCTGGCCAATGGTCGCGGCGGCTATGCCGCGGGCACCGTCGCCGGCACCTTGACCCGACGCTATCATGGCCTGCTGATCGCTAATGCCGAGGCCCCGCTGGGGCGCTGGCTGGTGCTGGCCAAGGCCGATGCCACCTTGCACGAGGGGACGGCAGCCTGGCCCCTGCACAGCAATCGCTGGTGCGACGACCTGATCGCGCCCACCGGTTTTCGGTATATCGAGACCTTTCAACTCAACGGCCGCATGCCGGTGTGGACCTTTGCTGTCGCCGGGGTGCGTATCGAGCAGCGCATCTGGCTGGAATACGGCCGCGATCGGGTGCACTGCGCCTGGCGCCTGCTGCCGGGGGCGACCACGCGGCCCGGGCTGCGCTTGACGGTGGCGCTGTTGGTGGCGGCCCGCGACCATCATCACCTCAGCCGTGCCGGCTCCCTGCAGCCCCTGCTGAGCGCACAATCCGACCGCCTGAATCTGCGCGCGCCCGACTGCGCGGCCCTGGATCTGCACCTGCGTGCCATCGGTGGCACGCTGACCCCGGACCCGGTCTGGGTCGAACGTTTCGATCTGCCGCTGGAGCGTGAACGCGGGCTAGACCACCTGGATAACCATCTGCGCATCGCCCGCGCTGACCTGGCCCTGGACGCGGACCGCTGGGTGGGGATCGTCGCCGAGAATGGTGCCGGCCCGGCCGCCGCCGCGGACTGCGGCGGTGCGCTGGCCGCCGTCGATCTGGCAGCGTCCTTGCAGCGCCAGCAGGCGCGTGACCGCGATCTGCTGGCAACCGCCTGCGGTGCCGAGCGCGGTGGTTCCGTTGCCGACGTGCCGCTGGCGGGCGCCCCCGACTGGTTGCGGCGGCTGGTGCTGGTCGCCGATGATTTCATCGTCGCCCGCCACCTGCCGGTGGCGGCCGACACCCCGGCCAGCATGCAGCCCGATCTGATGCCGGCCGACACCACTGTCATTGCCGGCTATCCCTGGTTCGGCGACTGGGGGCGCGACAGCATGATCGCCCTGCCGGGGCTGTGCCTGGCCACCGGCCGCCCGGCGCTGGCCCGGCGCATCTTGCTTGGCTTTGCCGGGCTCATCGCGGACGGCCTGCTGCCGAACATGTTCCCCGGTGCCGGCGCCGCTGCCGCCTATAACACCGTCGATGCCGCCCTCTGGTACCTTGAGGCCTGGCGTGCCTACCACCAGGTCAGCGGCGATGACGCGGCCTTGGAACTGGCCTGGCCGGCGCTGACCGCGATCTGCGCCGGTTACCGTGATGGGACCCGCTACGGGATCGGCATGGACGCCGCCGATGGGCTGATCCGCGCCGGCGAGCCCGGCCTGGCCCTGACCTGGATGGATGCCAAGGCTGGCGACTGGGTGGTCACCCCGCGCATCGGCAAGCCGGTGGAGATCAATGCCCTCTGGTACAACGGGCTGGTGGCAATGGCCAGTTTTGCGTGCCGGTTGGGACATGATCCAGCCCCGTATCAGGATCTGGCGGCGGCCGCCGCCGCCGGCCTGCAACGCTTCGTGCGCGTTGACGGCAGCGGACTCTATGACCTGATCGAGGGCCCAGACGGGGATGATCCGGCGATCCGCCCCAACCAGGTCTTTGCCCTCAGCCTGCCCGCCTCGGCCCTGGACCAGCGCGCCGCGGCTCAGGTTGTGGCCTGCTGCGAGCGCCATCTGCTGACCTCCTACGGCCTGCGCACCTTGGCCCCGGGCGACCCGGCCTATCGCGGCCTCTACAGCGGCGACGTGATCGCCCGTGACGGCGCCTATCATCAGGGTACGGTCTGGCCCTGGCTGCTCGGTCCCTACTGCCTGGCCGAATACCGGGTCACCGGCGCTGCTGATCTGGCGCATGCCCGTTTGGCCACCTTGGCGGCACACCTGAGCGACGCCGGACTCGGGCAGATCAGCGAGATCCTCGACGGCGATCCGCCCCACCAGCCGCGCGGTACCCCGGCCCAGGCCTGGTCGGTGGCCTGCGTGCTCGAGGCCTGGTGGCGGTTGCAGAGGGACGCCCCGGTACCGCTGGTGCCGGGCGCGGGCTGAGCCGCCCCCCACCCCGCAGTTCTCAGCCGGTGCCATCCATGCCGTTCGCCATTCTGCCGACGGGACGGACCATCCCTCTGGTCTGGCGCCTGGTGGTCGTGCTCGCGGTCGCGGTGATCCTGGTCGCCCTGATCAAGGGCTGGCCGGTGCTGTATCCCCGGGTCAGCGCGCGGGCGTCGCTGGCCCCCGACTGCGATCTGCGTGCCGGGCCTTGCACCGTTCGGTTTGCCCACGGCGGCAGGGTGACCTTGGCAGTGACCCCGCGGGCGTTGCCGACCCTGCAACCGCTCACCTTTAGTGTCTGGCTCAGCGGTTTGCCAGCGCCGCACATGGTCGAACTGGATTTGGTGGGCGTCGACATGAACATGGGCTTCAATCGGTTCCGCTTGTTCGCGGATCCTGTTGCCGCGCCCCCTGAGGAGGTGGCTGCGAGCCATGCGCCCGAGCCTCAGATCTTCACCTACCGAGGGACCGGTATGCTGCCGGTCTGTGTGCGTGACCGCATGGCCTGGGAAGCGCGGGTGCTGCTCGATCTGCCCGCGGGCCTGCTGCTGGCCCCGTTCCGCTTCGAGACCTTCCGCGCCGCACCGGCCGTGCCTCACGACTGACCGCGTGCTGCCAGGCGTGGCGGTCGCGCCGCCCCCGGCGGGCGGGCGCCAGCGCATGCTGGCGACGACTGGCCGAGCGGTACAGGATCAGTAATTCTGAATATTACCAAATTTTGATAATTGTCAATCGGCCCCGGCTCGCAACCGGCTATGCTACGGCCGGCGCCGGTCGCTTGGCCGGCCATGCCAACCTATCTCACAGCACCAGTCCGACTGATCGGAGGTCGAGATGATCAACCGGAAATCGCTTCTGCTCGCGCTGATTCTGACCGCCGCCGGTGCGCTGGCGTCGTTCTCTGCCCAGGCCTTTTGGGGCCCGTTCAATCCGTGGAATTGGGGTGGCCCCGGCTGGGGCGGTTATCCCGGTTGGGGTGGGCCAGGTTGGGGTGGCTGGCATAACCCCTGGTATGGCCATGGCTATCCGGGTTGGGGCTATCCCTATGGTGGCTATGGCTGGGCCCCCTCTGGTTATGGCTATCCGGGGGCTTGGGGCTATCCCTATTCTTACCCGACCCTGAGCGCGCCGGCTGAGAGCAGCAGCAGCAAATAACTGCCGCTCGCGCCGCACGGTTAGCACGATCGGCTGCGGCCGATCGTGCTGCATCCGTCCGTGGCGCTTGCCCAGATCAACGCCTACCCTGTTGCCGGCAGCAGCGGTTGCGCTTTGCGCGTGGCTTGGTTGTCAGCTTGGTGATTCAGGGTGGTGATAAACGGGGCCGCATAAAAAAAGAAACCCCGGCGGTCGGGGGAGAACGCCGAGGTAACTGTTCCCGGCTGGGGTAGGCCGGGAATAAGGCCACACGGGAGGGGGAGGCCCGTGGACCCCGCGCCTTGCGGCGCTGTAATACAAGAGTGTAGCAGGGGCCGTAAGTTCCGCTGACTTTTTTGGTGCCCGCTCTCGTAACGATTCCTCGTCGCCCATTCGTCGGCAGCCTGCTGTTAGCTGCGGCTGCGATGCGCGCGCGCTCGGTGCTGATCATTTCCGCCGCCGCGCGTTGGCGATGCCTCGCTTCGCGCTGCCCGTTGCTGTGCCGGGGCCATGTACTGCGATGCTTGAATGCGCATTGCCGGGGTCACTACCGATGGCCTCTGGCGTGCTCGGGAACTTGCAGCAACCAGCTTGATGCTGTCAATTAAACAATGCATTAACGTCAATTCTTCATTCGCGTTCTAACTCGCTGACCGGCAGCGACGGCGCTGGCGATGGCTCCGGAGGCGTTGGTCCGAGGCGGTTGCAGGGTAGCCCGGGGGATGAGTTGCTTGTGGCGGTCGTTCGGTGCGGCTATCACGAACTGAGTCCGGCTCAGCGTAGACGACATCCCGCGGTTCACCGACGAACGGGCCAACGGAGCGATGAGTGCCCCAGGTTGTCACTGCCCACGGTCTGGCTGGTCAGGGAACCGACTCGGGCCGACGTATCCGGCCGGCACCGCGGCATCGGCCCATCCTGGTTGTCACATCAGACCGTTGTCGGGGCGACGGCCAGGTGTCGCCCGGCCAGCCAGACCAGCAGCAGCACCGGGAGGCCGAGCAGCGCGGTAAACAGGAAGAATCCAGGGTAGTGAATGCGGTCGACGATGCCGCCGGCATAGCCGCCGATCACCTTGGGCAGCAGGGTCATCAGCGAGGAGAAGATCGCGTATTGCACCGCCGTGAAGGAGACGCTGGTGAGGCTGGAGAGGAAGGCGATGAAGGCGGCGCTGGCCAGGCCCGCGGCCAGGTTATCGGCGCCGACGGTCAGATACATCAGGGTCGGTTCGGCGCCGGCCCGGGCCAGCCAGATGAATAGCAGATTGGTGGCTGCCGCCAGTACCGCTCCGAGCATCAGGATGCGCATCACCCCGCAGCGGCTCACCAACAGGCCGCCGACGAAGCCGCCGACGATGCTGATCAGCACGCCGAAGGTATTGACCGCCCGGGCGATCTGCGGCTTGGTGAAGCCGAGGTCCTGATAGAAGACATTGGCGATCACCCCGAGCACGATATCGGAGATGCGGTAGAGCCCAATCAGGGCCAGCAACAGCAGCGCGGTGCGCGGCCCATAGCGGCGGAAGAAGTCCAGTCCCGGCTCGACCCAGGTCTGCCGGGCCATGGTCCGGTTCACTGCCCCGAGCGCCACCAGGGTCGAGCCCAACAGGGCCGCCGCGGTCAGGGCCAGGGCCAGGCGCACGGCCTCGGTGGCGAAACCGGCCAGCCTGCCCCCGCCGGTCAGGGCATGCAGGGTGCGAAAGGCATCACCGCTGACAAAGAAACTGCTGGCAAACACGGCCGCCGCGCAGAGGAACACTAACAACAGGCGGGCATAAGCGAGCGGGCCATGGGGATAGGCCGCGCGTGGTCCGGTCACCGGTTCTGGCACCAGCAGGGTCGTGAGCACGCCGACCAGCATGGTCGCGGCCATGATCAGATAAGTCAGTCGCCAGGCGTCGTAGACATAGGCCCCGGGCTCAGACAGGAACAGCGAGGCGAGGAAGAGGGCGCCGGCGCCGCTGGTGACCATCCCGACGCGATAGCCCATGATATAGGCCGCCGAAAGCATGCCCTGCAGGGCCGGCGGGGCCGACTCGATGCGATAGGCATCGATGACGATGTCCTGGGTCGCCGCTGAGAAGCCCAGCAACACCGCCGCCAGGGCCATCTGCACCAGGTGATCGGGGCCGGCGGCGGGATCGGTCATGGCCATCAGCACGATGGCGCCGATGATGCCGAGCTGGGCCAGCAGCAGCCAGCCACGGCGGCGCCCGTAACGGCGGGTCAGCCCGGGCAGCGGCAGCCGGTCCACCAGCGGTGCCCAGACGAACTTGAACGAATAGCCCAGGGCGGCCCAGCTGAAGAAGGTCACCGCGTTGCGCTCGACCCCGGCTTCGCGCAGCCATAGCGACAGCGAGGAGAAGATCAGCAGCAGCGGGATGCCGGCAGCGAAGCCGAGCAACAGCATCGCCAGCACGCGCCGGTCGCGGAGGGAGGCCAGGCCGGCCGGGCGAGGGGTGGCCGGGGGGGAGCTGAGGCTGGGCATCGCGGCGAGTGGTCGGCGGGGGCTTGGGGCGGTGCGCATACTAACCGGTCACCGGCGTTGCGGTTGCGATCGGCGTGCCCCGTGGGGTGGCCGGCACAGTTGGCCGTCGTTGGCTCTGCGAGCAGCGCCGATGGCCCCGTGATCGCTGCTGGCGGCAGGGTCCGTTGCAGGCGCCGCCATGAACATCTGGTGCCGAAATCCGACCGGGTCACCACCGGGCTACGGTGTGCTTTTGCGCGGCGCCAGCGCCCCGATTCTCTGGGCAGTGACCATCTGCCAAGGCGCCGAGCGCCATCCGAACCGCTATGCAACTCGACGCCGCCCTGTTCCCTGCGTTCGGTCTTTGGTTCGCAAGTCTGCTCTACGCACTGGTGTTGCTGCTGGCCCTGCGTCTGGCCCCTTGGCGCCGGCTGGTCCGCGCCGGCCTCAGCCATGTCTTCGGCGGCGCCTGTGTGGTCCTGCTCCTGCTCTGGCATCTGCAGACCCAGGTGCAACCGGGTCTGTCTTATCACCTGCTCGGACTCACCGCCGTCACCCTGATGTTCGGCTGGTCGCTGGCGGTGATCGCCGCCTCGCTGGCCCTGCTCGGGGTCAGCATCAACCAGGGCCTGAGCTGGGAGGGGTTCGCTCTCAACGCCCTGGTCAGCGGAGCCCTGCCGATCACCCTGACCCAGGTCCTGCTGATCCTGATCCGCTGGTATCTGCCCCGTCAGTTCTTTGTCTATGTGCTGGTCAACGGCTTCCTAACCGCCGGGTTGGCAGGGGTGGCCATGGGCCTGATGGCCGCCTGGTTGCTGGTGGCGAGTGGCGCCTACAGCTTTGCCTTCCTCAGCGAATCGGTCCTGCCCTACTTTCCACTGATGTTCCTGCCGGAAGCGATGCTGAACGGCTGGATCATGGTTATCCTTGTGGCCTTTCGGCCGGACTGGGTCTATTCCTTTTCCGACGAGCAATACCTGAGGTGATCGGCGCTGTCCGCCGCGCCGGGGCCAACACCGGCGCTGGGGCGGGCGACCACAACGCGCGGTCCCCACAGACCGCGAAGGGGCGAGAGCATGGGATGGGTGGGCAAGATCATCGGCGGCGCGCTCGGGCTCGCTGCCGCCGGACCGATTGGGGCCTTGCTCGGGGCGACCTTGGGCCATGGTGTGGACCGCGGCCTGGAAAAACTGACGCTGGCTGCCCGGCTGCCCCCTGGCAACCGCCAGCGCATCCAGAGCGCCTTCTTTACCGCAACCTTCTCAATGATGGGGCACATGTCCAAGGTGGACGGGCGGGTGTCCCCGGCCGAGATCGCCCTGGCCGAGGCGGTGATGGCGCAGATGCAACTCACCCCGGCCATGCGCAGCGCCGCCATTGGCCTGTTCCGTCAGGGCAAGCATGCGGACTTCGATCCGGTCAGCACGGTGGATGCCTTTCGCCGCGAATGTCAGGGCCAGCGCCTGCTGATCCAGATGTTCCTGGAGGTCCAACTACAGGCCGCCTATGTGGACGGCCCGCCCACCCGGGCACAGCGGCGGGTGCTGGAGCAGATCCGCGTCGGTCTGCGCCTGTCGGAACTGCTGTTCCGGCAGATCGAGAACCTGATTCAACTGCAGCGGCAGTTCGGCACCGGCCCTCGCGCCAGCAATGCCGGTCAGCAGGGACGCGGGCGCCAGGTGCCGGCGCCGAGCTTGCCTCAGGCCTACGCCCTGCTCGGGGTCAGCCCCAAGGACAGCGACGCCGTCATCACCAAGGCCTACCGGCGGCTGCTGAGCCAGCACCATCCCGACAAGCTGGTCTCCAAGGGGTTGCCCGAGGAGATGATGAAGCTCGCCGCGCAGAAGACCCACGAGATCCGCCGCGCCTACGAGATGATCCAGCAGGCGCGGGTGGGTTAGCGCCGACCCATGGCAGCGATCGAGTTCGCCTCCCAGCGGGCTGGTTGCCGCGGGGCACGCTGCGTCGTGCGGATCGCTGGCGTCTGGCCCACGGCGCGCCACCAGGTCGTATCGGGTATCATTGGGAAATTTTTCCGCTGATCGCCGTCGCCGATCGCAGTTGTCGGCCACACACGCTAGCCCAGCGGCCGCTGGCTGACCGGGCGGTGCCCCGGCGGGTTGCCGCCAGCGCGCCGCGGCCCTGGCGAACCCGGCGATCACCACAGCTCATTTGTCCCGCAGGGGGCATCCCACAGGGGACCAGTCATGGCCTTCAACGTCTTCAAAAAGGTCTTCGGCAGCCGCAATGACCGCCTGGTCAAGCGGCTGCTGAAGGACGTGCAAGTCATCAACGACCTGGAGGACGAGGTCGGGCGTCTGTCCGATGCCGCCCTACGCAGCCGTACCGATCTGTTTCGCCAGCGCATTGCCGACGGTGCCAGCCTGGACGACCTGTTACCGGAGGCCTTTGCGGTGGTGCGCGAGGCCGGCAAGCGGGTCTTGGGCATGCGGCATTTCGATGTGCAGCTGGTGGGTGGCATGGTGCTGCACAGCGGCCGTATCGCCGAGATGCGCACCGGCGAGGGCAAGACCCTTGTCGCCACCCTGGCCGCCTATCTGAATGCTCTGCCCAGCAAGGGCGTGCATGTGGTCACGGTGAATGACTATCTGGCCCGGCGCGATGCGGTCTGGATGGGTCAGGTCTATCACTTCCTCGGTCTTGGCGTCGGGGTCATCAATTCCTCTGGCGGGCTTGGCCCGGACCAGGCCTCGTATCTGTATGACCCCGACTTCGCCGGGGCCGACGGTAGCGGCTATCGCCATCTGCGGCCAGTGACCCGGCGCGAGACCTATCATGCTGACATTACCTACGGCACCAATAACGAGTTCGGCTTCGATTATCTGCGCGACAACATGGCGTTCACCCCGGAGCAGCGGGTCCAGCGTGATCCCTTCTACGCCATCGTCGACGAGGTGGACTCGATCCTGATCGATGAGGCGCGCACGCCGCTGATCATTTCCGGTCCCTCCGAGGGCGACACCGGGCTCTACACCAAGATCGACCGCATCATTCCCAACCTGACCCGGCAAGCGCCGATCACCAACGAGGAGGGGCAGCCGGACTTCGGCCCCGGTGACTTCTCGGTGGACGAGAAGTCCCGGCAGGTCTATCTGAGCGAGGAGGGGCACGAGAAGGTCGAGCAGATGCTCACGGAACAGGGCCTACTCGCCGCCGGCGAGAGCCTTTACGATGCCGGTAACATCGTGCTGATGCACCATGTCTATGCGGCGTTGCGTGCGCACGCCCTGTTTCAGAAGAACGTGGACTATATCGTCCGCGACCGTCAGATCATCATCGTCGATGAGTTTACCGGCCGCACCATGCCGGGCCGGCGCTGGTCGGAGGGGCTGCATCAGGCGATCGAGGCTAAGGAGCGGGTACCGATCCAGCCGGAAAACCAGACGATGGCCTCGATCACCTTCCAGAACCTGTTCCGGCTCTATTCCAAGCTGGCCGGCATGACCGGGACCGCCGATACCGAGGCCTACGAGTTCCAGCAGATCTACGGTCTGGAGGTGGTGGTGATCCCCACCAATATGCCGATGATCCGCGAGGATCGCGGCGACCTGGTGTATCTCACGCAGGATGAGAAATACCAGTCCATCATCGACGACATCAGCGACTGCGTCGCGCGCGGCCAGCCGGTCCTGGTCGGTACCGCGTCGATCGAGACCTCGGAGCTGGTCTCGGGTCTGCTCAAGCGCGAGAAGGTCCCGCATGAGGTGCTGAACGCGAAGCAGCACGAGCGCGAGGCCGGCATCATCGCTCGCGCCGGCGAGCCCGGTGCGGTGACCATTGCTACCAACATGGCTGGCCGCGGGACCGACATCGTCCTCGGCGGCAACCTGGATGCCGAACTGGCCGCAGCCGCGGACGAGGCCGAGCGCAGCCGTATCCGCGCCGATTGGAAGGCCAGGCATGGCCGCGTCATCGCCGCCGGTGGCCTGCATGTGATCGGTACCGAGCGCCACGAGTCGCGGCGCATCGACAATCAGTTGCGTGGGCGTGCCGGCCGCCAGGGCGACCCTGGCTCCAGCCGGTTCTATCTCTCTCTCAAAGATAACCTGATGCGCATCTTCGCCTCCGATCGGGTCGGTGTGATGATGCAGCGCCTGGGGATGCAGGAAGGCGAGGCGATCGAGCATCCCTGGGTGACCAAGGCGATCGAGAATGCCCAGCGCAAGGTCGAGGGACGTAACTTCGACATCCGCAAGCAGTTGCTGGAATACGACGATGTTGCCAACGATCAGCGCAAGGTCATCTATCAGCAGCGCCGCGAACTGATGGACGGCGAGGAGATCTCCGCGACCGTCGCCGCCATGCGCGAGGACGTGCTCACCGGCATCGTCAATCGCTTCATCCCACCTGAGAGCCTGGAAGAGCAATGGGACGTGACCGGTCTGAGTCAGGCTCTGGTGGAGGCCTTCGGCGGCGATTGGCCGCTCAAGCGCTGGCTCGATGCCGATACCGAACTCGACGAAGAAGGGCTGCGCCGCCGCATCGCCAGTGAGATCACCCGCAACTACGCCGAGAAGGAGAAGCTGGTGGGGACCGCCACCATGCGTCAGATTGAAAAGGCGGTGATGCTGCAGACGCTTGATACCCATTGGAAGGATCATCTGGCGCAGATGGACTATCTGCGCCAGGGCATTCACCTGCGCGGCTATGCGCAGAAGAACCCCAAGCAGGAATACAAGCGCGAGGCCTTCGAGATGTTCACGGCCATGCTGGCCAGCATCAAGGAGGATGTGGTCAAGACGCTGGCGCGGATGCAGGTGCAGATGCCGGAGGAACTGGAATTGGCGCAGCCCGACCCGGCGCAGCGCGATTTTCAGTTCAAGCACGAGCAGTTCCAGGGCCTCGGCAGTGGCAGCGCCGACGGCGACGCCGAGGCGGAACTGGCCGCGGCTGCGGCCGGCGGAGGCCGTGCC
>REDK01000101.1 GCA_007693535.1 Chromatiaceae bacterium | reverse complement strand
GCGCCGACGCCTACCGGGGGCCGCTCGGCCTCGCTCCGCTCTCCTTGCCTCGCGGAGCTGTCGTCATTTTGCGAGTCTGGCACGGACGCGAGCTGCGCGGATGAGCCGATAACGACCGAGACGCATGAATCGAGAATAAAACGAAACGCCGGCCAATAGAGGACATCCAATGCTGGGGCTGAAACTGCGCGAGGAATTCACCGGAAGTCGTGCCGGCGGGACCATCATTGATTTCAGCAATCGACGGGGTACGGGTGCTCTGGATCGTTCCGCCAAGGATTTTCTGGCGATTACCTACCCATCGATCGATCTCCTGAAGACCATCGAGGCGGTTCAGCCAGACAGTACCCGCCCCGTGGTCATCATCGGCTCTCGGGGCCAGGGTAAGTCCCACCTGATGGCAGCGCTTGCTCAGATGCTCAAGGACGTCGATGCGGGCTCAAACTGGTTGCACCAATGGTCCTCGGCCGCTGAGAACTCGGCGGTGGGCAACCTGGCGCTGAGGCAAGGGATGCACGTGATCGCCGAGAGCCTCCACCTTCACAACTACAAATTTCTGTGGGATCTGCTTTTCGACAACCACCCCGCTGGTACCTATGCGCGAGGTGCCTGGGAGGGGCAGGGCGCCAACAAAACCGAGGTGCCCGGATATGCCGTCATCCGCGAGATGCTGGAGAAACAGCCGGCGGCGTTGATCCTCGACGAGTTCCAGACGTGGTACGAGGGGCTGACCAACTCCAAGCAGTATCCGTGGCGTAACTGGGCATTCAACTTCATCCAGATCCTTTCGGAGATTGCGCGTCAGCACCCCGAGCTGCTGTTGATGGTGGTCTCTGTCCGTGACGGGACAAACGATGCAGCACAGCAGATGTATCGCATCGATCCCGTGCGTATCGACTTCAAGAGCCCGCAGGCGAAGAGGGATCGGCGGCGGTTGTTGCTCTACCGCATGTTCGAGAACCGGTTGCAGATCCCTAGAGGCGACATAGAGGCTCTATCGGCGGTCCATGTCGAGGAGTATCTGCGGCTAAGACACATTCCGACTTCGGAGCATGGCCGCCATCGTGACGACTTCGCCGAGGCCTGGCCGTTCTCACCGGTCTTGCTGGACCTGCTCGACGACCAAGTGTTGATTGCGGTCGAAGCACAGGACACCCGCGATCTGCTGAGAATTCTCGTCGACGTCTACAAGACAGCGAAGGGTTCCAGCCCCGTCATCACTCCGGCCGATTTCTCGATCACGGCGGAGAAGAGCGGTGTCGGCGCATTGCTGGACTCGGTGTCCAGCCAGATGCACCGTGACCTGCGTCAGAAGGCGCGACGCAACCTCGAAGCGGTCCAGGAGGCATTGAGCGGCACGGCTCAGGCCGCCGACAAGGCGGTCCCGCATCTCGACGACATCCTCAGCGCGCTTTGGTTGCGCTCGTTGTCGGTGGAGAATCTGGCCGGCGCCGAGCCAGACGACCTGCACATCGACGTCACGCGCGACAAACCCATCGACGACAACCATTTCCAGGTCGAGCTGGACCTGATCCGAGAACATAGCTTCAACATCCATCCGCGCGGAAACCGCCTCGTGTTCCTGAACGAGGAGAACGCGGAGGCGAAGCTCCGCGCCCTCGCATCCAACGATCGGATGTTTCAGTCCGGAGAGGATATCGCCCACCTTGCCGACGCGATCCGCTACATCCTCGGAGGTGCCGAGGCCGTCTCGGGCACCTACCGCGTCATCGTCCTGCGCCGGAACTGGCAGTCCGGCCCCTGGGCCGAGGTCGACGAAAAGGATCAGCCGAAGCACTGGGATGGCCGCATCCCGGTGATCGTTCTCCCCTCGTCATCGGCGGGTGATGCGGAGCTTGGAGAATGGCTCAAGGGTCAGATCACGACCCAGCGCAACACCCCGAGATTCCTGCTCCCCCGCAAGGGCTCGCCATCCATCTTTGACGACAAGCCCCTTCTGGTGCTTGCCCGAGCCGTGCATCTCGCCAACCAATGGAAGGCGGGCCAGCCCGAGTACGCTGCACTGGCGATCAAGTACCAAAAGGAGCTGCGGTTGCAGCTACGCACTCGCTTCGACCGTTTCGCCGTGCTGGAGATCTGGAACTACCAGTCTCCCAAGCAATGCACCTTTGCCATCGAGCCGCATAAGGCCGCCGGTGAGCACATCCTCGCGGCGGTCGACGACCGCATCCGCACCGAGCTGTTCGCCCAGGAGGACCTGGAGACCCTGGTCAACGACGCCGCCAAGCATGGCCGCAGTGTTGCGGAGGTGCTCGATCAGCTGCGCGAGCCCCGCCCAAACGGCGAGATCTCCCTGCCCTGGCTTGGGGAGGTCGAGAGCCGCGAGCGGATCATTCGGCTATGCGCGCGGGGTACCATCGCCATCAACCTGGGCCGCGACTGGTTGCAGACCAAGCCCGGTGAAGACGAGGAGGATGCCTGGAATCGCATGAAGGGGCGTCTCCCGTTGGGTAAGGCCCTCGGAGGTGTCACGATCCATCCCCCTGGGGCGGCGGTCATCAGCGGCGGAGGCGATCCGGGAAAGGGAACTTCGACAACCGGCGATGACGAGGACGATCAGGGTGCTGGCGGCGATACCGACACCGGCGGTGGTACGTCAACGGACACTGGCGGCGGTACCGGCGGCGGTACCGGCGCCGGGGAGGGAGGTGGTCTCTTCGGCGATGACGATGGGGGTGTGAAAGAGCGGGTACCGCGTTCCGCTCCGCCAACGGCGCCGATCAACCTGATCGGAAAGCTGGAGAGCTGGGGCATCAACGCCGGGACCCCGGTGCACAACCTGAAGATCTCGGTCGACCAGCTCACCGGCGCTCAGCTCCAGGATCTGCTCAAGAAACTACCCGACGGCGTCACCTACGGTTTGGATCTCGAAAAGGAGTGATCGGTCATGGATCAGGCCCTGTTGGACGACGTACTCAGCCTTCCCGCGAAAGACCTCTGGCCGCGTGTGTTCGATTGGGCTTGGACGCTGTGGTCGACACCCATGGCCGATGGTGGTGAGTACAGCAAGCTCGTCGAACGGGAGCGCTCCATCGCGCCACTGGACAACCTGCTGTCCGGCAGTGCTTGGGAGCTTTGGGACGCCTTCGGCACCGCGGCGCCGAAGACCAGTGCGGCAGTGCAGCATTTCTGGCAGACAACCGCTGGGGGCAAGGCCGTTCTCGTACTCGATGCACTCTCCCTACGCGAGGCCGCTTGGCTGCTGGAGCAGGCCGAGGCCCGAGGCTTCCAGCTGCATGGAGCGCGGGCAACCGCCAGCGAGATTCCCCCCAACACAACACCCTTTGCCAAGGCGCTTGGCTTCTCGCAGCGGTCCGTGCTTGCGCACGGCGCCGGGAGCAGCAGCGTTCTTCCCGGCGCCCAAACCGAGACCTCCGACCTCCCGTTCGCGGACTGCAAGGCCCTGGTTCCAACCCATCCCGACGTGTTCTTCTGGCATCACTGGCCGGACGAGCGCATGCACAAGCTCGCCGAGCACAGTGGCGGCTATCGCACCCTCGTCAAGGAAAGCGCCGAGCTGCTCCGGTCCGATGATTTCTGGGGGTTCGTCGAGACCCTGACCACGGGTCGGCGACTGGTGATCACCTCTGATCACGGCTATGCCAATGTCGCCATGTTTCCGGACGTCGAGCACAAGGCGCAAGCGCAGGCCCTCAAGACCACCTTCAAGAGCGGGCGAAACGCATCCGGAGATACGCCGCCTGATCTGGCCCATTGGGTGCCGCCGTTGACACGCCAGCTGAGCAATGAGCACGGCGACTGGAGCCTTGTGCTCGGCCGCAAGAAATGGAAAAGCCAGGGCGGCTATCCAACCTTGGCCCATGGCGGACTCTCGTTGCTGGAGGTCGCCGTCCCCTTCATCGAGCTGTCGCGCGTTTGACGACCGCGCGAGACCCAAGTGCCGGAAGCGCCCGATTGCCGTACCGAGGAACTGCCCATGCAAGAAGACCAATTGCTGAAACGCATCACCGTCGACCCAGCCATGTTCGGCGGTAAGCCCATCATTCGCGGACGTCGGTTGGCCGTAGAGCACGTGCTCGGCATGCTGGCCGCCGGTGACGACATCGAGACCCTGCTGGAGGGCTACCCGTGGCTGCAGCGCGAAGATGTGCTGGCCTGTCTCGCCCATGCCCATGCCCCAAGCCAGCCAGCGAACAGCAACCCAACCCCCAACGCGAGCGAGTCCAACCCATGGAAATGATCGCCAACCTGCACATAGAGCGACTGCCCGAGGGCGTCTACCTGGCCACCTCCGACGACATCCCCGGACTGGTCGCCCAAGGCCGCACGGTCGCCGAGACCCTGGAGATCGCCCGCGATGTCGCGCGCAAGCTGCTGGAGGCCCAGTCACAGACACAAGGAACACCACGATTGCCCACCGTCGGCAGCGCCTTCGACCTTCCGCTGGTCATCGGCCGCTGATGGGCAGGCTCGGCGGTTTCAGCTACCGCGACGTCGCACAGCGGCTGAGGCGCCTTGGCTTCGCGTTCTTTCGCCAAGCGGCGGGGAGCCACGAGATCTGGCACAACGCGGCAACAAACCGCTATACGACCCTACCCAATCATCCCGGCGATCTGCTGGAAGGCACCTTGCGCGCCATCCTCCCCGCGAGGCAAGGAGAGCGGAGCGAGGCCGAGCGGCCCCCGGTAGGCGTCGGCGC
>REDK01000037.1 GCA_007693535.1 Chromatiaceae bacterium | reverse complement strand
GCAAATCCCCCAGGCCACTGCGCTCACCCAGCCAGCCGTAGGTCGACAACTCCGAACTTTGAGGCAGACCCCTCCGGCGAACGAAGAATCAATGCGTTACAGTCGATACGGTCCGAAAATCCGGGGTAGGCTGCCAAATATAGGTTAACGAGAAGCTGGTCGATAACAGTGGAATCCCCTCACACCAAATGGTGCTCACCAGATGAACAGCACGACGGTGGTTGGGGTCATCGATGCTTGCCTGGAAGGACACCCACGGCTGAATGTTGAGTCCCCTCCAATAACCCGTCTCGGCCACCACGGTACGCCGAACTGAAAGCGCCAGATCACCGGGCGCGCGCAGCCGCCGTCGCGGCTGCGTCGCCTTGGAACACCGTCGACGGGATTTGCATGCAACCATATACTTGCTTCCGTAAGATGAACCAAACCGCACCTTTGAGAGTGAACCACCCAGGATGTCGAGCGACAGGAATCCAGAGTTCCACCCACCGCAGCGAGATCGCCTCGCGTTTGTCGAGTAGCGCGTGCGTCTCATCGGCGACAACCAGCGCCAGGGTCCGGTGACACGGTTCGGGATCCAGACGACGGCGACCAGCCGGGATCTCGCGCTGTACAAAGGGGTCGTCCCCGGCATCATCGAGGACGACACAAAGGGCAAGCCGGACTTACCGTGGTCTGACTTGCAGCACCTTTTTGATCTTCCGCCGCAGCCGGTCATCGCCTGGCTCCCCTGGGGCTTCAACCGATGGGCAAGCCAGTCGAAGCGCGCCTTCGGTAAGCAGCGAGACGCCTTCGCTCCTGACCAATCCGGACCCCAATGTTCTGGCCTTCGTTAAGCGCGCGATTGACCGGGAGCGCGCAACGTGCTGGCCCCATCCTCCGCAAGTGGAGCGTCGACTGCTCTACTGAGCATCGTCTGCGAGAAGATGAGTACCGACTTTGGCCGAGAGACCCTCTGGCTCTGGCCAGAGTGAGCAGCGCGGTGCTGGCGCCCGGGTACCCAGCGCGGGAGCATCAAAAGCAGGACGGCACGATTGATTGAGATGGCGACCTCGACGGATGTGCGGCAACAGGATCTGACCCGCTTGGGCTTTCGTTTCGGCATCAATGGGCCGCATGCGGCGCGCACGATGATGTTGGACGACTTGCGGGTACTCCTGGCTCACACGGCATGCGGCGCGACACGTCAGGACTATCGGACGGCGATCGTCGCCGAGAACCTTCTGGGTAAGTCGACCAAGAAAGCACGCGAGTTGTCGCTCCGGCATCTCGCCACGCTCTATGGTCTCGACCCCGCCAATCCGCTGTTTCGGGCGCTTCGCCGTCTCTGGTCGGTGGATACGGCGGCGCAGCCTATGCTTGCCCTGACGGTGGCCCTGGCCCGCGATCCGCTGCTGCGGGCATCGCAACGCTTGATCTTGTCCCGCCCCATCGGCGCGCCGGTGCCGCGAGAGGAGGTCGAGGCATTCCTGGCCGAGACCTTCCCCGATCGCTTCAGCCCCGCGTCGCTCAAGTCATTTGCCCAGAACATCGCCGGCACCTGGACCGCCGCGGGCTTCCTGCTCGGACATCGGCGCAAGATCAGATCTCGACCCGAGGTCCGCGCCGAGGTTGTCGCACTCTGTCTGTTCATCGGGTATCTGGAGGGCCGCTCGGGGCAGCGGCTCTTCTCCTCCGACTGGATGTCGCTGCTCGGCGGCACACCTGCGGAGCTCGAAGCCTTGGCCAGGAGTGCGGCACACCGGGGGCTGCTCGTCTTCATGAACGCCGGCGGAGTGAAGGAAGTGCGATTCCCCGGCTATCTGAGCGCAGAGGAAGAACAGATCAGACAGGAGGCTACCGATGTCGTCTAGGATTCAGAAGCTGGCAGCCGCCTACCGTCAGCACCTCACCGTGCCCTGGCAGGTCGGACTCGCGGCGATCCAGCGTGTCGTCTTCGCGGTCTACGACAAGGCCGACGAGTTGCGCCTGCGGGCAAACGTCGAGGAGTTCGCGCTCGCCACGAGCCAAGCCGGCAAGCACTGGCTGCTCATCGACCTGACGAACGCCTTTCCCGATTGGATGATGGAGCAGAAGTACCGCGACGCCTATTTCGAGAGCCCGGAAGACCTGGCCGGGTATCCGACCGGCGAGCTGACCGGATTCGTCTCCGACCTTATCGCCAGGCTCAAGACCGAAATCGCGGCGCAGAGCGGACCCGACACGGTGGTCGCGTTGTTAGGCGTCGGCACGCTGTTTGGCCTTGCACGCGTTTCGACCGTCGTCGAGGGCATCAAAGAGTCGATCACAGGGCGGCTGCTGGTGTTCTTCCCGGGCGAGCACCACCCGGAACACCACAGCTACCGCCTCCTCGACGCGCGGGACGGCTGGAATTACCTTGCCGTGCCATTGCTCGCCAAGGACTGAGCACACGTCGCGTACCATAGAACCACAGGGATCCATATGCTCAACCGCGATATCTACAGCACGCCACCGAAGGAAAACCGTTTGGCCAACAACGGTGTGGCGGAAGTCTCCGAAGATCACTCCGAGGCGGCGCAGTCCATCCTGCGCTACGAGCTCGAGACCTTCGTCTGCGACGGGCAGTACGAGAAGGGCCTCGAGACCATCCTGGAGAAGTTCCTGCTCAACCTGGATTCCAAAAGCGAGCAGCCCGGCGTCTGGATCAGCGGTTTCTACGGCAGCGGCAAGTCGCACCTCGCGAAGATGCTGCGCACCCTCTGGACGGACTATTGCTTCGCCGACGGTGCAACGGCACGCAGCATTGCGAAGCTCCCGAGCGGGGTGTCCGATCACCTGAAGGAGCTTTCCACCCAGGGCCGACGTCACGGCGGTCTGCACGCCGCAGCCGGTAAGCTTGGCGCCGGTGCTGGCGACCGGGTGCGGCTGGCCTTACTCGGCATCGTCTTCAAGTCCAAGGGCTTGCCGGAGCAATACAACCAGGCCCGGTTTGTGCTGTGGCTCAAACAGGAGGGCCTGCTGTCGGCGATCGAAGTCGAGCTGAAACTGGCAGGCCGCACGCTCAGCCAGGAGCTGCCGCACATGTATGTGTCCAGCCATCTGGCCAAGGCGCTTCTCAAGGCCCGTCCAGATCTCGCCCACACCGAGCAGGACGCACGCAAGCTGCTGAAGGAGCAGTTCCCGCAGGTCACCGACATCAGCAGCGAGCAACTGGTCGACGCGATCGAGGCGGCACTGTCGGTCGACGGCACCTTCCCGCTCACCCTGGTCGTGCTCGACGAGGTGCAGCAGTACATCGGCTCGGATGCCGAGCGTGCCTTCCAGGTCCAGGAGTTGACCGAAACCCTGTGCAAACACTTCAGGGGCAAGCTCTTGTTCGTCGGTACGGGGCAGTCCGCCCTGTCGGGCATGCCGAACCTGCAGCGGCTGATGGGGCGCTTCCCGGTGCCGATCATGCTCGGTGACTGGGACGTCGAGAACGTCACCCGTCAGATCATCCTCGCCAAAAAGCCGACCGCACAGCCTGCCATCGAGGCGATCTGGCGCGCCAACCTGGGCGAGATCTCGCGCCATCTGCGCGGCACCAAGCTGGAACACGTGACGGAGGACGAGGGTGTCATGACCTCGGACTACCCGCTCCTGCCGGTGCGCCGGCGCTTCTGGGAACGGGTGCTGCGCACCATCGACACGACCGGCACGGTTTCGCAATTGCGCAGCCAGTTGCGCGTGGTGCACGAGGCCGTGCTCGCCACCGCCGACGCACCGCTGGGTCAGGTCGTCTCGGGCGACTTCCTGTACGACCAGATCGCCGCCAATCTGGTCTCGACCGCCCAGTTGCCCAAAGAGGTCTTCGAGAATGTCCAGCGCTTCGCCGCGGGCGATGCCGAGGCACAGCTCAAGGGCAAGCTGCTCAAGCTCGTCTATCTGATCAACAAGCTGCCCGCCGATGCCGCGATGGACCTGGGTCTGAAGGCGACGGACGAGTTCCTCGCCGATCTGCTGGTCACGAATCTGTCGGCCGGCTCCAGCGTGCTGCGCAAACAGCTGCCGGCATTGTTGGACGAGCTGCAGAACAAGGACCGCCTGATCATGGCCCTTGCCGGCGGCAGCGGTACCGAGTACCGCCTCCAGACCCGCGAATCCAGCGCCTGGTACGACGAATTCCGTGCGCAGGACGCCGAGATCAAGGCCGCACCGCAGCGGATAGAGCAGAGGCGCTCCGATCTGCTGAAGACGCGTTTCGGCGAGGTGCTCAAGAAGGTCCGGATCGTCCAGGGCAAGGACAACGTCGAGCGCAAGCTCCACCCGACCTACGACGAGAGCCTGCCCAAAGACCACGACAAGACCCTCTACCTGTGGATCCAGGATGGCTGGCAGTCCGATGAGAAATCGGTCATCGCCGAGGCCAAATCGAAGAGCGCGGAGAACCCGACGCTCTTCGCCTTCCTGCCGGCACAGCACCAAACCGAACTCGCCAACGCCATCGTCGCCTTGGAGGCAGCGCGCACCACCCTGCAGAGGAAGGGCAGCCCATCCACCGAAGAAGGGCGTGACGCGCAGCGCTCGATGGAGAGCCGACAGCGCACGGCCGAAAAGGAATTGCTCGACCTGCTCGAGCGACTCTTTGCCGATGTGCGCGTCTTCCAAGCGGGCGGCCAAGAGGCCACCGACGGCAACGATCTGGCCGAGCGCATCAACCGCGCGGGTAAAGCGTCCGCCATTCGCCTCTACAGCCAGTTCGATGCGGCGGACCATGACCAGTGGAGCAAGGTCCTCGACGAGGCGCGCAAGGGCAACCTCGAAG
>REDK01000050.1 GCA_007693535.1 Chromatiaceae bacterium | reverse complement strand
CCGTGGCCGAGGCCGCTGTGGTCGGTTATCCTCATGACATCAAGGGCCAGGGCATCTACGCCTATGTCACGCCGATGGCCGGGGTGACGCCGAGCGACGCGCTGAAGAAGGAGTTGGTCAAGTTGGTGCGCGAGGAGATCGGGCCGATCGCGACCGTGGACGTCATCCAGTGGGCGCCCGGCCTGCCCAAAACCCGCTCCGGCAAGATCATGCGCCGCATCCTGCGTAAGATCGCCGCCAACGAGGTGGATGCCCTCGGCGATACCTCCACCCTAGCAGATCCGTCGGTGGTGGAAGACCTGATCGAGAACCGCGCCGTACAGTAAGCGGTCGTGCGGGCCGCCGGGTCCCGGCGGCCATCAATGGCCCGGCGTCGGAATGCCCGGACAGTTGTGATCCGGGTCGCCGCCGGCCCCTCTCGATGCTGGTCTAACCTGCGGTGCCAGCAATTGCCAGGGAGTGGGCCCGGCGCCGGGCCGCCGGCACGTCATTACCCTGTGCTGCGCGCCCCCGTTGGCTGCCTGCCACCGCCGGCACGACCACTCCGGTTCCATCTCAATCAGTGCCACCGGCCATCACTAGTTCCATCTCATTCCATTCCATCTCTTTCCATGCCCCCACGCGAGGTAATTTAATTGCACTCCGGTCCCCGAGTTGGTGTTTATGTCGATGCTGAGAATGTTCGCTACAACGGCGGTTATCAGATGCGCTACGATGTGTTGCGGCGATTTGCTGGGCGCGAGGATGGCATGATCCAGCGCCTGAATACCTACGTCGCCTACGACGAAGAGCGCGCCCGCGAAGATACGGAATATGCAAAGAAGACCCGTGCCTATCAGCAGATGGTGCGCGACTTCGGTTGGAAGATCAATGTCAAGATCGTTCGTCGCTATACCGACGAGGCCGGCAATGTCTCGACCAAGGCCAATTCTGATCTGGACATGGCAGTGGATGCCATGCTGCAGGCAGAGAAGCTCGATCAAGTGATCCTGGTTACTGGCGACGGCGACTTTCTGCAGGTGGTCGAGGCGCTGCAGAACCGCGGCTGTCGGGTAGAATTGATCGGCTTTCGTAATGTCTCGCGCCAGCTCCAGCAGGAGGTCGACGCCTTCTGGTCCGGCTTTCTGATTCCTGATCTGCTGCCGGTCACCTATGAGCCGCGCAACGAATGGGGCAAGCCCGGTTCCTGTGTGCGCGGGGTTTGCACCAAATGGTTCCCAGACAAGGGTTATGGCTTTCTGCGCTTCATGGACCGCATCTCCCCGGAGTTGTGGACCACCGACCCCCGCGACCCAGTCTCGCCCTATATCAGTGTGTTCTGCCATGCCAACGAGGTGGCCGACGAGGTCAGCGAAGACCTGTTGATGAATCGCGAGACCATCCTCGAGTTCTATCTTGCCGAGAGCGAGCAGAAGGACAATGGTCTGGTCGCCAATAATGTCCGCCTGGCCTTCAATGTGAATCGCTGACCATGTGAAGCGCTGAGCGACGCGTGGCCCCGCGCCTGGCGGTTTGGCAAAACTGGGTGGCCGAACCGAAGGGAAGGGGCCGACGATTTCGCGTATCACCGGGGGTAGCAATGCGCTGTGCGCGGAGGACGCCCTGATGGCTACCGAACCATCCGTGATCAACCCGGCTGGCCTGGCACGTCGGCTCGTGCGCGATGCCCTGCTCTCGGAGCAACAGGCCCTGGCTGCGCACGCCGAGGCGGTCCGCAAGCGGATGCCCTTCGTGCAGTTCCTGGTGGAGCAGAAGCTGCTCGACAGCCGCAGCATCGCGGTGGCTGCCTCCCAAGAGTTCGGGGTCCCCCTGCTCGATCTGCGCGCAATGGATTCAGGTGATCTGCCGCTGGGTCTGGTCGACGAGAAGCTGATCCGCAAGCATCGGGTGCTGCCGCTACACCGCCGGGGCAACCAGCTGTTCCTGGCCATCTCCGACCCCACTAACGACCGCGCCCTGCAGGAGGTCCGCTTCAGCACCGGTCTTGCCACCTTCGCGGTGCTGGTAGAGGAGGACCAGCTCGCCACCGCTATCGAGCAGGTGATGGATGTCCAGGACAAGACCATCAACGACATCAAGGACGCCGACCTGGACAATGTCGATGTGACCAGCGGCGAGGACGATGCCCCAGTGGTGCGTTACGTCAACAAGATCCTGCTGGATGCGATCATCGCGTCGGCCTCCGACATCCACTTCGAGCCCTACGAGAAGTATTTCCGCATCCGCTTCCGCCAGGACGGCATTCTGCGCGAGGTGGCCAATCCGCCGATCAATATTGCCTCGCGGCTGGTGGCGCGCCTCAAGGTGATGTCGCGAATGAACATTGCCGAGCGGCGTGTCCCCCAGGACGGGCGCATCAAACTCAAGCTCAGCCGCACCCGCGACATCGACTTTCGCGTCAACACCCTGCCGACCCTCTACGGCGAGAAGGTGGTGCTGCGGATCCTCGACTCCACCGCCGCCACCGTCGGCATCGATAACCTGGGTATGGAGCCAGAGCAACGCCAGGCCTTCATGGAGGCGATCAAGAAACCCTACGGCATGATCCTGGTTACCGGGCCGACCGGCTCCGGTAAGACGGTGACGCTCTACTCGGCGCTGAACATCCTGAACGATGCGGCGATCAATATCTCCACGGTCGAGGACCCGGTGGAGATCCAGGTTCCAGGTATCAATCAGGTCAACATGAACCAGAAGACCGGGCTGACCTTCGCCGCCGCCCTGCGCGCCTTTCTGCGCCAGGACCCGGACGTGGTCATGGTGGGGGAGATCCGCGACCTCGAGACCGCCGAGATCGCGGTCAAGGCGGCCCAGACCGGCCATCTGGTCCTGTCCACCCTGCATACCAACGATGCCCCGCAGTCGCTGACCCGGCTGGCCAACATGGGCATCCCGCTGTTCAACATCGCCTCCTCGGTGTTGTTGATCATGGCCCAGCGGTTGGCGCGTCAGCTCTGCACCCATTGCCGCAAGCCGGTCGACCTACCCCATGAGGTGCTCCTGGAGGAGGGGTTCAACGAGGCCGAAATCGCCGAGGGACTCACGCTGTACAAGTCAGTCGGTTGCGAGCACTGTACCGACGGCTATAAGGGCCGCGTCGGTCTCTTCCAGGTCATTCGCGTCTCCGAGGAGATGGGTCGCTTGATCATGGCGGGCGGAAACTCGATCCAGCTCGCCGATCAGGCCGATAAAGAGGGCTATGCCGATCTGCGCCGATCGGGCCTGCGCAAGGTCAAGGCTGGTCTCATCAGCCTGGCTGAACTGAACCGCATCACCAAATACTGAGCACCATGGCCGTCACCGCTGCACAAAAGCCCAAGGTCGACAAGGCCTATGTCTTCGCCTGGGAAGGCGTGGACCGGCGCGGTGCCCGCGTCAAGGGTGACAGCCGCGCCACCAGCATTGCCATGGTGCGGGCCGATCTGCGCCGCCAGGGCGTCAATCCGCTGAAGGTGCGCAAGAAGTCGCAGTTGGCCCTCACCGCCGGCAAGCGCCGCATCACCACCGCCGATATTGCCATCTTCAGTCGTCAGCTGGCCACCATGATGGCGGCCGGGGTGCCGCTCGTACAGTCTTTCGATATCGTCGGGCGCGGCCATGACAATCCGTCGATGCAGAACCTGCTGCTATCGATCAAGGCCGATATCGAGAGCGGCACCGCGATGGCGGCGGCGCTGGCAAAACACCCGGATCACTTCGACGATCTGGTCTGCAATCTGGTGGCCGCGGGCGAGGCTGCAGGCGTGCTCGATGTCTTGCTGGATGAGATTGCCACCTACAAGGAAAAGACCGAATCGCTCAAAGGCAAGATCAAAAAGGCGATGTTCTATCCTGCGGCGGTGATTGCGGTGGCGGTGGGGGTGACCGTCATCATCATGCTGTTCGTCGTTCCGCAGTTCAAGGCGCTGTTCTCCAGCTTCGGTGCCGATCTGCCGGCCTTTACCTTGCTGATTATCGCCATCTCCGATTTCGTGCGCGAATACTGGTGGGGGCTGCTACTGGGCTTCGGCGCTGCCGTCTACAGCATTGGCAAGCTCTATCAGAAATCACGCAAATTCCGCGAACTGCTCGACCGCGTAGTCCTGCGCATCCCGGTGCTCGGGCCGATCCTGCACAAGGCGGCGGTGGCCCGCTTCGCGCGCACCCTATCCACTCTGTTTGCTGCCGGGGTACCGCTGGTGGAGGCGCTGGACTCGGTTGCTGGTGCCACCGGCAACATCGTCTACAGCCAGGCGGTCAACCGTATGCGCGAGGAGGTGGCCGCGGGTCAGAGTCTGCAATTTTCGATGCGCCAGCGCGGCCTGTTCCCGCATATGGTGGTGCAGATGACCGCCATCGGCGAGGAATCCGGGGCCCTGGACGAGATGCTGGCCAAGGCCGCGGACTTCTTCGAAGAGGAGGTGGATAATGCGGTGGATGCCCTGAGCAGCCTCCTAGAACCGATGATCATGGTGGTGATTGGTGGCATGGTGGGTGGCCTGGTCGTCGCGATGTATCTACCCATCTTCAAACTTGCCGCGGTGGTCTGAGGCACACGGCGACCGAGCCTCCCGATGGACCCGACCATGCTGGCCCTGTGGCGCGATACCCTGACGCAAGCCCCGGTGCTGCTCTACGGCGGCACGCTGGCCCTGGGGTTGATCATCGGCAGCTTTCTCAACGTGGTCGTGCTGCGTCTGCCGGTGATGATGGAGCGCGAATGGCGCCGCGACTGCGCCGAACTTGCCGCCGGCGACGATGCCGCCGCGGCGGCTGAAGAACGCTTCGATCTGATCCAGCCCCCCTCCATCTGTCTGCATTGCGGCCAGCGCATCGCCCCCTGGGACAACATCCCGCTGCTGAGCTGGTTGTTGCTGCGCGGACACTGCCGCGCCTGTGGTGGGACGATCGCGCTGCGTTATCCGTTGATCGAGGCCGGCACCGCGTTGCTCTCGCTGCTGGTGGTCTGGCGCTTCGGGGTCAGCGTGCAGGCTGTTGCCGCCCTCGTCTTGACCTGGGGCCTGATTGCCCTGGCCTTGATCGATCTCGATACCCAGTTGCTGCCGGACAGCATCACCCAGCCGTTGCTCTGGCTGGGGTTGCTGCTGAGCCTGGCCGGGGTCTTCAGCAACAGCACCGATGCCATCCTCGGCGCCCTGTTCGGCTTCCTCAGCCTGTGGCTGGTGTTCCATGGTTTTCGGCTGCTGACCGGCAAGGAGGGCATGGGCCGTGGCGACTTCAAACTGCTGGCCTTGCTCGGGGCCTGGCTCGGCTGGCAGGCGGTGCCGCAGATCATCCTCTTCTCGGCCGTCCCCGGTGCCGTCGTCGGCGTGGCACTGATCGCCAGCGGTCGCCAGCAGGTCGAACAGCCCATGCCCTACGGTCCCTTCCTCGCTATCGCCGGCTGGATCAGCCTGCTCTGGGGCGAGGCCATCACCACCGCCTACCTGCGCTTCAGCGGCCTGGTCGGCTGAAGCCGATTGCCCGCCCGGTCACGCGCGCCCCCTCACGCGCGCCCCGGCGCCCGACGAACCCGAGCACCCATGGCCGAATCCAACTATCGAATCGCCCTGACCGGGGGCATCGGCAGCGGCAAGAGCAGTGCCTCTGACCTGTTCGCGGCACGGGGTGCCAGTGTCATCGATGCCGATCGGATCTCGCACGCGCTGACCGCCCCGGGCGCTGCCGCGCTGGCCGACATCGCGGCCGCCTTCGGCAAGCGGATGCTCGCGCCCGATGGCGCCCTCGACCGCGCCGCCCTGCGCCAGCTGGTGTTTGCCGATCCCGCTGCCCGCCGCCGGCTAGAGGCGATCCTGCATCCGCGCATCCGCGATCGCATGCTTGCCGCCGCCGCGGCCGCCCCCGGCCCTTATGCGATCCTGAGCATCCCGCTGCTGTTCGAAACCGGCCAGCAGGCACTGGCGGCGCGTGTCCTGGTCGTGGACCTGCCAGAGGACCTGCAGGTGGCGCGGGTGATGGCCCGCAGCGGCCTGTCCGCGGACGAGGTGCGCCGGATCATCGCCAGCCAGGTCAGCCGCGCCGAGCGCCTGGCCGGGGCCGACGACATCATCGACAACAGTGGCCCGCCGGCGGCCCTGGCGCCCCAGGTGGCAGACCTCCATCAGCGCTATCTGGCCCTCGCTGCGGCGTCCTGAGCACCTGGCCGCCGCGTGCCGGAGGCTTCCCGGGATGGCTTCCCGAGATGGCTTCCAGGATGGCCAACGCCGCGGCTGCTCCCTAGAATGGCGACATGGAAGACAACCATTCCACCTGGATTCGTCTGACCCTGCTCGGCGCCCTCGCCGGGGTGCTCTCCGGTGGCGTCGTGCTCGCCTTCCGCGAGGCCATCGCCTTCGGCCAGGACTGGCTGCTGCCCCCGGGTAATCATGAGGCACTGAGCCCCTGGCTGCGGCTGGCCATGCCGATAGGCGTGGGCCTGCTGCTAGGCCTGCTGTTCGACCTGCTGCCGCGCCCCTGGCGCGATATCGGCGTGGTACATGTGCTCAAGCGCCTGCAGGGCGCCACCCCGCCCCGGCTGCCGGCGATCAACCTGTTGGTGCAGTTCTGCGGTGCGGTGGTCGCCATCGTCGGTGGCCATGCGGTTGACCGCGAAGGGCCGGCCGCCCATATCGGCGCCGCCAGTGCCAGCCTCATCGCCCGTCCCCTCGGCACCGAGGAGGACATCACCCTGGTCGCCTGCGGCGCCGCCGCGGCCATCGCTGCCGCCTTCGATACCCCGCTGGCCGGCGTGGTGTTTGTGGTAGAGGTGCTGCGCATCCGCTATCACGTCAGCCGCTTCGTGCCGGTCATCGTCGCCGCTGTGGTGGCCTCGATGATGAGCCGTGCACTGGACCTCACCGAGCCCGGGTTCTCGGTCTCCCCCGAATACGTCGGCTCCTCCTGGGAGTTCGGCGGCCTGGCCGTGCTCGGCCTGCTGGTCGGGTTGCTCGCCGTGCTGTTGACCCGGTTGGTGCGCACCATGGCCGAGGCAACCCTGAGCTGGCGCCTGAGCACCTGCTTCGCCCTCGCTGGCCTAATTACTGGCGTGCTCGCCCTGGGGCTGCCGCAGATCATGGGCACGAGCTATAACACCCTAGGCAAGTTACTGGCTGGGCAAGGGGATTTCTGGCTGGCCCTGGGCCTGGTGCTGGCCAAGCTGGTTGCCACCGGCTGTGCTATCGGCCTGCGGGTACCCGGCGGCATCATCGGCCCGACCCTCTTCATCGGGGGCGCGGCGGGCGCCGCGCTGGGCTTTGCGCTGATCCTGGTCTCACCGGTGATGACCGCCTCGCCGGCTTTTTATGCCACCATTGGCATGGTGGCGATGATGGGGGCGACCCTGCGTGCCCCGCTCGCGGCCTTGATCGCGTTGCTGGAACTCACCGGCAATCCCAATATCATCCTACCCGGCATGGTTGCGGTCGCCTGCGCCGAGCTGGTCTCGCGGCTGCGCCGCGGCGAGCGTTCAGTGTTCGATGTGATCGCCGACGTGCAGGCGCGCGCCTTCACCATCGCGCGCCCGGCCCGCGGCGAATGAACCCGCATTCCGGCGCCGGCGCTCCTTCAGTCCTGCCCGCCGCCGCAGCGGGTCTCCTCCACTGCCTCGCCGGTGAAGCGCTGGCTGTAGCGAAGGATCAGGATGCCGATGCTGACCAGCACGATGGCACCGCCCTCGAAGAGCAGATTCTCGGGATCGATGCTCTTGCCCTGTAGCACGATGAGACGCGATAGGGCGGTCACCGCGATGAACATCGGATAGGTGAAGGGCACGGTCTGGCGGACGAAATAGACGTTCGCCATGGCCATGATCTCAAGAAAGATGAATATCAGCAGCAGGTCCTCCAGGCGGATCTCCCCATGCTTGGGGATGGCGAGCAGGATCTGCAGGACCGCAAGCAGCGCCAGCCCGCCCACCAGCACCAGCACCATTCGCTCGACGTAGCAGAAGGTCGTGGACATGGTGCGATCGAAATCGAACCGGGGCTTCTTCAGATCGGGCATCTTCAGATCGGGAAGCTTCATTGGGTTTCTCCGCGGTGCGCTCGGCCGCCACGGCGAGCCGGGACCTGGGGTTGATCATGACCAGGAAGCTGTGTGGTCAACCGCCGCAGGTCAAGCGGGCCGACCTGTTCAGACGAACCGGAAGCCGTCCCGGGCCAGGATCACGGCAATCAGGACCGCCACCAGCAGCAGCCACAGCAGCAGCCAAGGCAACCGGCTGAGCCGGCTGCCCTGCGCCACCTCGCCGCCCTCCACCCAGCGCCGCGGACGCACCCCCTGAAACAGGAACACCAGATTGGCCGCGAGCAGCACGCAGACCACGTTCACCGCCAGCAGCAGGGCGGCGCCGTCGGCCAGGTCATAGCGACCCTTACTCAGCAGCAGGCCGAACACCGAGGCCGGTGGCAGCAGCGAGACCGCCACCATCACTCCGACCAGGGTCGAAGTGAGCCCGCTGGTCAGGGCCATCACGCCGGCGGCGCCGGCGGTGAGGGCCAGCACGATGCTGGCCAGATGGACCTGGGTGCGCGCCATGACCTCGGCATTGGTGACGCTGACCGGCCATACCCAGCCGACCGCAAAGCTCAACAGGATTGCCAGCGTCAGCCCCACCACCGCCGTCACCGCTGCCCGCTGGGCCAAGGAGCGGTTGCCGCCGGCGGTGGCGAAGGCGAGGGCAATGATCGGCCCGAGCAATGGGGCGATGATCATTGAGCCGATCACCACGGCCACATTGTCCTCGGCCAGGCCGATGGTGGCGGCAACGGTGGATAGCACGATGAGCAGGACGAAGTGCTTGTTGAGTTCGGCGCCCTTGGCGATGCCGGCATGCAGGCCCTCGCGGGTGATGTCCAGATCGCGCGGGTTGCCCGAGCTGCCCTTGCCGTTCACGGGTGCCGGGATCGGACGGGTGGCATCGAACAGGGTCACCACCATGCCGGCCTCGGCCTCCTGATCCAGCAACTCCTGCAGGGCATTCATCAGGCCCTGGCGGGTCTGGGCCAGCACGACGATGCGCACCGAGAGGCGGTCATCCCGGTCTGGCGCCCCGCACCAGACATCGATGGCGTTATAGACGCGGGCCAGGTCCAGCAGCCGCTCCTGCAGGCGCGAGGGGGCGATGATCTCGATGATACGCATTGGGGTTGGGCATCGGCAGCGGAGATGGGCAGGGAGGAGCGGTGCACGCCTAGACCTCGACCCGGCGGTACCGCGCCGGCCCGGCATCGGATCAGGCACTGGCTGGCCAGATATCATATACCGACGCTGGGCAGGGTTGCTATCTGCGCGCCGCGCCGCTTTCGCGATTGCCGGACACTTTGATCCCCGATGACGCAGGCTTGACGCCCGCCTTCGGTTCGCCTTCAGGGAGGGCCTGGCGGGAGCATCGCAAACGCTGTGACCGTCAGAGCGACGCCGAAGGCGGGCGTCAAGACAAATGAGATGGTATGAAAGTTGACCGAAAACGCCTCAGTGCGGGGCTGCGAAGCGCGCGCGCAGGCGCGCGAGGTCGGCCGGGTCGTTGCAGTTGAGGAAGGCGTCGGGGCAATCATCGAAGGGGACTTCGCAGACCCTGTGCCCGGCGAGCCAGCCGCGGACGCTGCGCCCGCCGCTTGCCAGATAGGCCTCCAGGTCGGCGCTTAGGTCAGCGGCCAGGAGGGCATGCAGGGGATGGACGCGCCCGCCGGCCCGGGCCACTGCGATTGCGCCAGAAGCGTCCACCGCCGCCAGTGCCGCGACTAGCCGCCGACCCAGGTCTGCCGGCAGCAGCGGGGTATCGCAGGGCACCACCAGCAACCAGGGGCTGGCGATGCCGCGGGTCAAGGCGCTGGCGATGCCGGCCAGGGGCCCCTGGAAGCCGGCTCGGTTATCGGCGATCACTGGCACCCCAAGCTGCCGATAATGCGCCAGGTTGCGGTTCGCGCTCAACAGTAGTAGACCAACCTGTGGGCGCAGCGCATCCAGCACCCAGGCCGCCAGCGGCCGCCCGTGCAGCCGCAGCAGGCCCTTGTCCGCACCGTCCATCCGCCGCGCCGCACCGCCGGCCAGTAGCAGGCCGGTGATCCCGGCCGGGTTGATCCCGGTGCCGGCTGCGGCACCCGCACTCATGGCGCCAGGCGCTCGATCTGCCAGGCCCCATCTGCACCGCGATGGTAGCGGAAGCGGTCATGCAGTCGGCTGTCACGACCTTGCCAGAACTCGACGCTGTGGGGGATCACCCGATAGCCACCCCAGAAGTCCGGCAGTGGCACCTCACCTTCGGCAAAGCGTCGCTGCACCTCGGCCACCTTCTGCTCCAGCAAGGCGCGCGACTTGATCACCTGGCTCTGGGGCGAGGACCAGGCACCAATCCGGCTACCGCGCGGGCGGGTCAGAAAGTAGCGCAGCGACTCCGTGGCAGGGATGCGCGCGGCGCGTCCCCGCACCTCGACCTGCCGCGCCAGTGCCACCCAGGGAAATAGCAGGGCAACCTGATCGTTAGCCGCGATCTCGCGTGCCTTGCGGCTCTCGTAGTTGGTGAAGAAGACGAAGCCATCCGCATCGAAGAGCTTGAGCAGCACGGTGCGCAGACTGGGTTGACCGCTGGCGTCCACGGTGGCGATGGCCATGGCGTTGGGCTCCGGCAGGCGCGTCTCGATGGCATCCTGATACCAGCGCTGGAACTGCATGACGGGATCGGGATCGAGCGCGGCCCGGGATAGGCCAACCGCCATCGCACGATTGCGAAAGGTGGCCGGGTCAGGGTTGGTCTCCGCAGGGGTGGTCAGGTATTGCATAGGACTGCTGACGAGCGGTTCCGAGATGACCGCGGACATGGGGGCGAACCGGCAAATTGCCGTTGGTTGACCGGACCGGGGCGACAAGGTTGCCGCCGGGGCCTATAAGGGGGCTGCCGGTGACGGGGCCGCACGCCTGGTGCCCGCCAGCGGTGTCCATTCCCGCGTTGCCACCTTGCCGAGGAGGGGAAGATGAGAAAGGCCGTACTGCCGGCGGCAGTGCTGTTGCTGTCCTGGCTGCTGACCGGCGCCCTGCCGGCCTCCGAACTGCTGGATTACGAGGTCCTGGCGATCCCCCCGCTGATCGGGGACGCCGAGCGCGGTGCCCGCCTGGCCGAACAATCCTGCATCGCCTGCCATGGCCCCGAGGGGGTCGGCGTTGGGCCAATCCCGGCCCTGGCCGGCATGCCTGCCGAGGCCTTCGTAAGGACCATGCACCTGCTGCGCGCCGGCAAGCGCGAGAGCGCCACCATGGGGCAGCTCAGCGCCGGCATGAGCGATCAGCAGTTCGCTGATCTGGGTACCTATTTCAGCAGCCTGGCCCCGCCCGAGGAACCGCACGGCCTCGGCGACGGACCGCTGCATCAGGTCTCGGCGGCGGTCTGTCAGTGGTGTCACGAGGACATCTACCGGCAATGGTCTGACTCCATGCACGCCAAGAGCACGGCCCTGCGCGATCCCATCCACGAATTGATGTACCGTCAGGAGGTGGGCGATCCGCGCGCCGCGGGGCAGCTCCATCAGCGTTCGCAGCGCTATCCGGTCTGTCTGCAATGCCATGCCCCGAATGCGGCGCTGGACGAGATCACCAAGCTGGATGCGATGCCAGCCTATGAAGAAGGGGTCAATTGTATCGCCTGTCATCAGATCGCGGGTTATCGGGGCGTGCGCCGTGAGGGCGGCGGGCTGCGGCTGGGGATGGCCGCCTATGAGACCGCCCAAGTCCTGCAGGGACCGACTGGCTATGCCTTTGATCAGGTGCGCCGCGCGGCCGCCGATGATCCTCATCGGGACAACCCGCATCTGGACAAGCTGGACATCTTTGGTCAGCGCGTGACCGCCTCGCTGCCGCTGCAAGGCAATCCGCGCATCCTGCGCAGTAATGATCTCTGCCTGGGCTGCCACCATCTGCGCCCCAACCCGCAGGGGGTGCCGCTCTGTGCCACTGGCGACGAGATCGCCGACAGCGGTTCGCAGGTGACCTGCCAGTCCTGCCACATGCCCATCGCCGAGGGCTTTGCCAATCACAGTATGGGCGGTGGCCATGATCCAGCGATGCTGGCACGGGCGGTGCAGCTCACGGTGGATGTCGAACCGGCTGGCACGGGCGTGGTGGCCGAGGTGATCCTGCACAATCAATTGCCGCACAAGATGCCCACCGGGGCGCCGTTCCGCAATGTGCAGGTGCAGGTTAGCGCCCTGGATGAAAACGGCGCAGTGCTCTGGCAGAACTTCACCGGGCACGCCCAGCAGGAGGCACCGGAGGCCTATCTGTTCTATCAGTTGGCCGATGACGAGGGCAAGCCAGCGATGCCCCCGGTGGCGACGCAAGTCGGCACCGATTCGCGCCTGCAGCCACATGAGCGGCGGGTCATCCGCTACGAGATCCCGGTACGCCCAGCGGTGGTGCGCGCGGAACTGCTCTATAACCTGGTGTTCGAGGGCATGAAGCCGCGGATCATGGAATTGACCGATGATGCAGAACTGCTGCAACCGCGACGCATGGCCTTCTATGAGGCGCGGCTGTCTCCGCGCCAGTGATGGCCGGGGCGGCGGTCGCGAGGACGGCCCCGGCGTCGACCTGTCGCGCTTCTGTCGCACCCTGTCCGAGTTAGGGCGGCGGACAGGGATAGAGTTCGGCCAGGATGGCCGCGATGACGCTGTCCGCCCTTGCGTCTGGCCATGGATGCTGGTCCAAGGCGCTGACGACCCGGGTCACAGCGCGGTCGGTCGGCTCGGCGCCGGGGAGACACCAGCGCCTTGGACCCGCGCGCTGGGGCTGGCAGTCACAGGGCAGCGTCAGGAGCACGCAGGCCGCTGCCGCGGCGCCGGTGTTACCCTGTTGTTGCCCCCGCGTGCAGACGGCCAGGACTTCGGCCACGGTGGCAGTGGCCAGGGTCGGGGCGGTCTGTTCGCCGCGCGCGTTGCCGGGGATAGCCGTCGCGATCGGCACGATAACCAGACAGCATGCCAGTGCCGCTTGTGGCCAACTTACAACCCGATTCATCGTTTACCACGCATTGTGATCGCGGCGTCCCGCGGGAGCGGTCGCCAGGAGAGGATTCATGCCAGATCGTATCATCGCTTTCGTCATGGCCGGCGGCCAGGGCTCGCGCCTGCAACCGCTCACCTCGGCGCGCTCCAAGCCGTCGGTGCCCTTCGGCTCGCGCTATCGCATCGTGGACTTCGTGCTCAGCAATCTGATCAATAGCCAGATCCGCACCATCTATCTGCTGGTCCAGTACAAGTCCCAGTCGCTGATCGAACATGTCCGTAAGGCCTGGACCATCTCGCCGCTGCTGCAAGATCAGTTCGTCTCGGTGGTGCCGCCGCAGATGCGCATCGGCGAATCCTGGTTTCAGGGGACCGCCGATGCCGTGCACCAGAACATCAACCTGATCGAAGAGCAGTTCCCGGACTACGTGGTGGTCTTTGGGGCCGATCACATCTACCGGATGGACATCAGCCAGATGCTGCGCTTCCATAAGGAGCGGGAGGCCGATGTCAGCATTGCCGCACTGCCAGTGCCGATCGACGAGGCGCGCGGCTTCGGCGTGATCGCGGCCGAACCGGACGGGCGCATCGAGGCCTTCCAAGAGAAGCCGGCCCACCCCAGTCCGATGCCCGATCGGCCCGACCGTGCCTATGCCTCGATGGGCAACTACATTTTCTCCACCCGCGTCCTGCTCGACGCCCTGCACGATGCCAAGCAGGCCGGCGAGACCGATTTCGGCCAGCACGTGCTGCCACGCTTGCTGGAAGGCGGGAAACGACTGTTCGCCTATGACTTCGCCACCAATGTGATCCCCGGCATCAAGCCGCATGAGGAGCCGGTCTACTGGCGGGATGTCGGTAGCATCGATGCCTACTTCAATGCCCACAAGGATGTCCTTGGTGCCGAGCCGGTCTTTGATGCCTTCAACCCGGAGTGGCCGATCTATTCCAGCAGTTATCAGGGGCCGGTGGCGCGGGTCCTCGGCAGCCGTATCGAGAACAGCCTGCTCGGCGCCGCCGCGGTGATCCATGAAAACGCCACGCTGAAGGACTGCATCATCCGCCGCGAGACCGTGATCGAGCCGGATGTCGAACTCGACGAGTGCATCGTGATGGACTATGTGCGCATCGGCCGCGGCTCGCGTCTGCGCCGCTGCATCATCGACCGCCACAACAATATCGAACCGGGCACCGTGATCGGGTATGACAGCATTGCCGACAGCCGCCTGTATCCGATCTCCCCGGGCGGGGTGACGGTGATCCCGGCCGGCCCACCCAACTATTATGCCCGCGGCAGCGTCGGCACCAGTCGCGGCTATTCGGAGGCCTGAGGCATGAGACAACGGCCAGGGGCCGACGAGACCGGCCCCGGCCCGCGCCCGTGCCGCTGCTGCTTGGGTGCCTGCACCACCTCGACGGTGGTTGACCATGGCCGCTGGCTCCCGCCCGCCAGTGGCGTGCGCCAGCCCTTCAGAACTGTGCCCAGAGGTATTGGTTCGTCACCTCGTGATGGAACTGGATCTCGCTGCGCTTCACGCGCGTGCCCAGCGCGCGGGCGCAGCGCTCGGCCGCGGCCTGCTTGAGCTGCAGGTAGCGGGCATGCACCGCCTCGCCGAGTAGTTCCCGAAGATAATCGCTGGCACGAAAATGCTCAATGGCATCCTGAATGGTCGCTGGTAGCAGACCCGGCGGTGATCGGGTCGCCACGAGGCCGGCCGGCGGTGCGCCGAGACCGGTCTTGAGCAGGGCATAGGAGAGCAGATAGGGGTTGGCATCGGGACCGATGGAGCGGACCTCGATGCGGGCGCTGCGGGCATTGCCGACCGGGATGCGCACCATAGCGCCGCGATCCGCCGCCGAGACCGCGATCTGATTCGGCGCCTCGAAGCGCGGATCGAGCCGGCGATAGGCGTTGACGCTGGCATTGCAGATCAGGCAGAGGGCCTCGGCCTGGGCCAGGATGCGCTCGATGAAGCCCCAGGCGAAGGCGCTCAGCCCCTCGGCACCGGCCGGATCATGGAACAGATTGGTCGCCCCACGCGCCAGCGAGATATTCATGTGGCAGCCGCTGCCGTTGACCTCGGCCACCGGCTTGGGCAAAAAGCTCGCGGTCAGGTCCATCTGCGCCGCCACCTGGCGGGCGATCAATTTGTAGAGCTGCACCTGATCCGCGGCCAGGGTCGCCTCGGTATGGGCATAGTTCATCTCGAACTGCGAGGGGGCTACCTCGGGATGGTCCTTCTCGTTGCCGAAGCCGAGCGCCCGCTGTACCTCGGCACAGGTATCGATGAACCGGCGCAGGGTGTCACCGGGCAGGGAGTGGTAATAACCGCCCGTGGAGACGTATTCGAAGCGGCCGCTCTCGTAATAGTGCCGCTCGGCATCGCGGCCACGAAAGAGAAAGCCCTCGATCTCGGCGGCGAGCTGGGCACTGACCCCGTCTGCGGCCAGCTCCTCGGTCAACTGCCGCAGGCGCGAGCGCAGATCGCCGTGGTAGGGGCTGCCATCGGTACCTTCGACATGGCCGAACACCAGCACCTTGCCCGGCCCGAAGACATCGGCCGGCAGCCAATACAGGGCCGGCCAATCGATGGCCAGGCGCAGGTCCGACTCGGCCCGGTTCGAGAAGCCGCGGATGGACGAGCCGTCGAAGGTCAGGTTGTCGGCGCTGCGCAGGAGGAACTTCTTGTCGTAATCCAGCATGTGCAGCCGGCCTTCCAGGTCGGTGAAGCAGACCGTCACCGCCTTGATGCCCTTCTCGTCGGTCAGCGCCCGCATCCGATCCTCGCGCAGTTGCCCGAACCGTGCGGGAGTATCGGCGCTGGCGGCGAGGGCAGCCAGGCGTTCGGCCTTGGCGGACAGGTTGCGCTCCTCGAGCTGCTCGTAGGGCAGTTCCAGGAAGCGGCGCAGCGGGGTATCCATCGATCGACCTCGGCGAGGGTGGGAGAACCTGGGGCGCCGCGACCGCGCCCCGCGGCAACCGAACAAGTTCGCATGCCCGCGCGCAGCTGGCAAGCAGCGGCCGCGACCGCCGTTGGGCGGCGGATGTGGCAGCCAGGCACCGGCGGCGGCCCGCTCGCTGCTCGCTGCCGATGGCGATTCGGGAGCATGCCGGATGGCGTGCTTTGGATGGGCAGCTTGACGATGCGGCTCGGACGTTTGGCGGTCTTCACCCTGCTGGTGCTATTCACCCCCGGCTTCTGGCGGAACTGAGCCAGCAGCAGCCGATTCCACCGGCGCCTCGAGTCGCGCCAACTCGGCATCGGTGAACAGCCGTGAGCGGGTCAGGAAACGCAGCCCCTCGGGTCCCTCCAATGAGAACATGCCGCCGCGCCCCGGGACCACGTCGATGATGAGCTGGGTGTGCTGCCAATAGTCAAACTGCGCCCTGCTCATAGAGAAGGGGTGGCCACCGATCTGACCGAGCAACACATCGCCGGCGCCGGTCAGCAATTCGCCGGCGGGATAGCACATGGGCGCACTGCCATCGCAGCAGCCGCCGGACTGGTGGAACATCAGGGGGCCATGGCGGGCGGCCAGCCGCTCGATCAGCGCCAGGGCCGCGGGCGTGGCGAGGACGCGCGGGATTTGCGCCGCGCCGGGGTCGGCGGATGGGTGTTCGACCGGGTTCGTGGGCGGGGACATGGCAGACTCCGCGGTGGTAGCGGCAACGCGCGGCCGGCGACGCCGGGTTCGACCACAGTCGGGTCGACCCCCGCGGCGCGCCAGCCCCAGTGGCATGGCGGCCAGGACCGTGTGGGCGGCCGCCGCGTGCCCGGCACTTGCGCCGGGCCTAAACCCGGCGGGGCCGGTCAGAAGAAGCCCAGGGCCTTGGGGCTGTAGCTCACCAGCAGGTTCTTGGTCTGCTGATAATGGGCCAGCATCATGCGATGGTTCTCGCGGCCGATGCCGGATTGCTTGTAGCCACCGAAGGCGGCATGGGCGGGATAGAGGTGATAGCAATTGGTCCAGACCCGCCCGGCCTTGATCCCGCGTCCCATGCGATAGGCCAGGCTGGCATCGCGGGTCCAGACCCCGGCGCCCAGGCCGTAGAGGCTGTCGTTGGCGATCGTTAGCGCCTCATCGGCGTCGTGGAAGCTGGTCAGCGCCAGCACCGGGCCGAAGATCTCCTCCTGGAACAGGCGCATGCGGTTATGGCCGCGGAACACCGTGGGCTCGATGTACCAACCCCCCGCCAATTCGCCGTCGCGCTGCGCGGGGTGGCCACCGGCCAGGCATTCGGCCCCCTCCTGGCGGGCCAGGTCCAGATAGCTTTCGATCTTGTCCATCTGCTCGCGCGAGGCCTGGGCGCCGATCATGGTCTCGGTGTCCAGCGGGTGGCCCGGGCGGATCGCCCGCACCCGCGCCAGCGCCCGCTCGATGAATGGTTCCTCGATCGACGCCTGCACCAGGGCCCGCGACGGGCAGGTGCAGACCTCGCCCTGGTTCAGTGCGAACATCGCAAAGCCCTCCAGGGCCTTGTCGAGGAAGTCATCATCGGCGGCGCAGACGTCGGCGAAGAAGAGGTTTGGCGATTTGCCGCCCAATTCCAGCGTGACCGGGATCAGGTTCTGCGCGGCGTACTGCATGATCAGCCGCCCGGTGGTGGTCTCGCCGGTAAAGGCGATCTTGGCGATGCGCCGGCTCGCGGCCAGCGGCTTGCCGGCCTCCAGCCCGAAGCCGTTGACCACGTTGAGCACCCCGGCCGGCAGCAGGTCGGCGATCAGCTCCAGCAGGACCAGGAGCGACGCCGGGGTCTGCTCGGCGGGCTTGAGAACCACGCAATTGCCCGCCGCCAGCGCTGGGGCCAGCTTCCAGACCGCCATCAGGATGGGGAAATTCCAGGGGATGATCTGTCCCACGACCCCCAGCGGCTCGTGGAAATGATAGGCGACGGTGTCGGCGTCCAGTTCCGAGAGGGCCCCCTCCTGGGCTCGGATGCAGCCGGCAAAATAGCGGAAATGGTCGATCGCCAGCGGCAGGTCGGCGGCGAGGGTCTCGCGGATCGGCTTGCCGTTGTCCCAGGTCTCGGCGACCGCGAGCCGCTCCAGATTGGCCTCCATCGCGTCGGCGATCCGGTTGAGGCAGCGCGCACGTTCGGCCACCGGGGTGCGCCCCCAAGCGGGGGCGGCGGCATGGGCCGCATCCAGGGCCAGTTCGATGTCGTCGGCACCGCTGCGCGGCACCTCGCAGAAGGGCTGCCCGGTGACCGGGCTCGGGTTCTCGAAGTACTCGCCCTTGACCGGGGCGCGCCAGTCGCCGCCGATGAAGTTCTCGTAGCGCGACTTGAAGCTGACCAGGGCGTCGGGTTGGCCGGGGGTGACATAGCGCATTGGGGGGTCCTCCGCGGGATCGACTCGCTCAGGGGGATGCGCCGATCAGCGCGCTTGCCGCCATGGCGGGCCGGATACGAGACCGCCAGACGGCAGCCAGCGCAGAGATTGGCGCAAGCGGGGGCGGCGCCCTACTGACGTGGCGCCTGCCTTGATCATCGCCGGCGCCGAGCGCGGGATTCGGACGGATACCGCGGCGCGGGCGACTGGGCGGATCATCGACCTGGGCGTACCGATCGCGCAAGGCGCGGGCGACGACCTGTCCACCCGATGCGAATCCGGCCGCCGTCGGCAGCGGGGACTGTCTCGATGGGAATGCGGCGCATCGTGCCGTCTTGCCATAGTCGCGGGCGCGGTGCGCTCAGCGACCGGCATCGGCCTGGTCGTATTGCTCCAGTCGCTGTTGCAGCATGCTCAGTCGCACCTGCGCTGCGGCAGTCTCCGCGCCGACCTCGGCCAGCTGCGCCAACAGCGCTTGACCGCGGTGCACCAGTACTGCCATTTGACCCCCATCGAACAGCTCGCAGGCCGCGGCCACTTCCTCGGTACTGGCGCTGAGCAGGGTTGCCGCCAGTTCCTCCGGGGCGACCACGCTATCCGGGTGCAGTAGGTCCGTCACCAGCGGCTGTTCCAGCAGCCGGAAATGGATGGCGCGGGCGGTCTCCTCCTCGCCCAGTTCCTGCCGGGCGATCGGATCGACCCCAGCCTGACGGCGGATGCTCTGCATGATGAGCGCGATCAACCGCGCCAGCGCGGCACGTGCCTCAGCGTGATCGCCGGGCAGGGCGTGGCTTTGTTCGTACTGGGTCTCGAGGGCCTCCTTGAGATCCAGCACCACCTGGCTGTCGGCGTTGGGTGGCAACGCCGCGGCCCGTTCCAGCAGGTCGCGCAGGGCTGGTCCAAAGGCCTCCAGATCCGCGTGATCGGCCCGCTGGGCCGCCAGCAGGTCCTCCGGTGCGACCTCCTGAGGGGGCCAGGCGAACAGGGGGTTCTTATGGCGGCGGCGCAGATGGCGCTCGCGGCGGCCCGGGCGATGATTGAAGGGCAGGTCCATGAGGGTAGGGGAGCGGCTTGGGAGAATCGTTCAGACAGCGGCGTGGTGGCGGGGTCGGCCCCGCCTGCCCTGAGCATAGGCGCCGCGTCACGGCAGCAAAAGTCACCGCTGCCGTCGCGATCGCCCCCGGAGCCGGGGCCGGCATTCAATGGCCGTTGACCAGCGCCTCGTACAGGGCGGCATAATCGGCATCGCCCAGCCCCGCCGCCTGCGCACGCGCGCAGGCGGCCTCCAGGGCCGCCAAGGCGCTGGTGTCCATGCCCGCGCTTGCTGCTACTTGGCGGAACAGGGCGATGTCCTTACCCAGATGCTTGAGCGGGAAGTTGGCCTGGCCGTAGTCGTGGGCGAGGTACTTGCCGAGCTTCTTATCGAAGGTGGGGGCATACAGGGCGCTGGTGCGCAGCACGGCCATGAACTGTTCCACGTCCAGCCCCTCAGCGCGCGCCAGCCCCAGGCTGTAGGCGAAGCTCGCGGTCAACCCGGCGATGAGCTGGTTCATGGCCAGCTTGAGGCTGGCCGCCTGACCCACCTCGCCGATCCGTCGGGGAGTCTGCGACAGGGCCTCGAACAGCGGCAGGCAGCGCTGGTAGAGGTCCAGATCGCCGCCGGCCATCAGGATCAGGCGCCCGGCGCGCGCCTCCGGCAGGCTGCCCAGCACTGGCGCCTCCAGGTATTCGCCACCGGCGCGGGCAACCGCGGCAGCCAGGGTGCGGCTCTCGGCGGGGGCGATGGTCCCCATCTGGACGATGATCCGGTCCGTCAACGACACCTGGCAGTCGGCTGCAAGCAGGGTGGTGCGGATAGCGGCGGCATCGCTGAGCAGCAGCAGAGTCATTGGTGCCGCCGCGACCGCGGCGGCAGCACTCGGCATGACCTGGATGCCCAGCGCCGCCAGGGGCGCTGCCCGCGCCGGGGTGCGGTTCCATACCTGCACCTGGAAGTGGCGGTCCTGGAGGCGGCTGGCAACGGCGCCGCCGAGCAGTCCGGTGCCGAGGATGGAGAGGTTATTCATGGCAACTCGGGGAATCGGGGCAAGCGAGCTGGCGGTCGCACCATACCCCAGCAGCCACCGGACTCGGGACGCCAGGCTCAGGACAGCAGGAGGGAATGGGATGGTCCGCCCTGCTCCTCCAACGAGCCCCGAGCGGGCACAATCAGCGATGTGATCGAACATCGTCAACCGAGGTCACGGAGCGGACCAATAAGCCAGCATAGCAAAGAGCGGATCGTCATGCTGGTGGGCATCGACTTGGCCAAGAACAGCTTTCACGTGGACGGCGTGGACGCCGAGGGCCAGCCGGTGTTCAGCCAGCAGCTGAGCCGGGCGCGTTTGAGCCCGTTCGTGGTCAACCTGCCGGCCTGCATGGTGGCGATGGAGGCCTGTATGACAGGCACGGCGGCCTGTCTTCCCGAGAAGCTGGCTTGTCCATCAGCCGGCTGAGCCGAGACTGTTAGGGTGATAAGGATGGGAAGGTGCGCGAATTCCATCAGGGCACGAGGCTCGGCGACGACCCTCATCCGATGCCGGATAGATGGCTGCAGCGTCTCCTTCTGCCGAAAACAGCGGTTTCCCTCTTGCATCGCGGGGCGGAACATATATGGATCAGCGCAGCGCATCCACCATCGGCCCTGGTTGGTGGATGCGGCGCGCACCGAACTCGCGGTAAGACGCATCAGGCAGTGTTGCTCCTACAACAACCGACCCATTGCTGCTCTCATCCCACCCTCCCCGTGGGAGCGGCACTCTCCCTGTGGGAGCGGCACTCTCGGTGCCGCGACTGGCGCGGAAGATCGCGGCACAAACACCAGTGCCGCTCCCACAGCCAACTCAACCAGTGCA
>REDK01000113.1 GCA_007693535.1 Chromatiaceae bacterium | reverse complement strand
CGGCAACCCTAACTCATTGTTCTAGCGGAAATTAATTTTTCGGCGGGAATTGTTGTCGAAGCAGCGTGTTGCGATCCGCTTCGAAGGCCTGAGAGGCCAATACTGTGGGTTCCGGTCTTGCACTCCGACACCTGCCGCGTTGCTTATCCCCTGGGTGTCGCTGTGCGCACGCACCCTCCGGTGCGTGGTCATCTGCCTGGTTGTTGTGACCCCCAGACACGTGACCCCACACGCCCGGCGATGCCTTCGCCCAACAGATCCGTTAATCCATCACCCGGCGCGTGCGAAACGGGGCCGACAGCAGTCGCCCGAGCGCGCGCCAAGGCGTCAGCCAGGCGATGCGCACGCCATGGCGCCGGTTGGCGAGCACCCGCGCGGCGAGCACCGGGGCGACCGTCTCGACTCGATCGCCGAAGAGGTCGACGAAGCGCTTGATGCGGGCCTCGCGCCCAGGTCGAATACTGAGGGCCAGCAGGTCGGTCACGACCATGCCCGGGTTGATCAGCCCGAGCCGTACCGGCGTGTTGCGCAATTCGGCGACCAGCGATCGGGTGAAGTAGCCGATCGCAGCCTTGCTCGTCCCGTACAGGGCACTGCCAGGCCGGCGCTCGTTACCGCTGCCCCAGCCCTCGAGGTTGAAGATCTGACCGTGCCCCTGGGCGATCATACCCCGTGCCGCGACGCGGGTACCGTAGAGGGTGCCGAGCAGGTTGGCCTCGATCACCGAGCGGATGATCGCCGGGTCGTGCTCCCAGAAATCCTGCTCGATCGACCCAATCGCCGCATTGTTGATCCAGATATCGACGCGCTCGAAGCGCTCGACTGCCGCCTCCCAAAGGGCCTGGACCTGGGCCGCGTTGGCCATGTCACCGGCCCAGCCCAGCACGCGGTCGCCCGCCGATTCACCAGCCAGGACGGTGACGGCTCGGGCGAGACGTTCGGAATCACGACCGCTCACGACGACGCGGCAATTATGGCGGAGAAAGGCCTGCGCCATCCCGAGCCCCAGCCCCTTCGTGCCCCCGGTGATCACCACGACGGGGGGTAGCAGCAAGACTTCTCCAGCCATGATCGGGGCACCGACTCCGTTAGTCAGGGGCACAAGTAGTCAGGGGCACAAGGATTCTCGATTCAGGCCGCTCAAACGGCGCGCCGCGCCGGGCCTGGAGCAGAGATCCAACGGATAGGCAATCCAAACGACCTCGTGAGTCCAGGTCGGTCTGAGTGGAGAGGCTAACGAGGGCGGGCTAGGGTCCGCAAGCGCGCAGTGCTTCAGCTGGCCGGCGCCAGCGATCCGCATCAGCTGGCGGGCGTCTACCGAAGCGACAATTCCTGTGACAAACACCACCTCAGACGCGAGCCCTACAGCAGTCCCCGTTCGGCAAAGGACGTCGCCATCCCCTCGCCGATGATGAAGTGGTCGAGTACCCGCACATCTACCAGCGCCAAGGCGTCCTTCAAGCGCTGGGTGATGCGCAGGTCCGACTGGCTCGGCTCGGCCACGCCGGAGGGATGATTGTGGGCGAAGATCACCGCCGCGGCGTTGCAGCGCATCGCCTCGCGGACCACCTCGCGGGGATGCACGCTGGCCCCATCGATGGTGCCGCGAAACAGCTCCTGATACTCGATGACGCGATGGCGGTTGTCGAGAAATAGGCAGGCGAAGACCTCGTGCGGCAGGCTGCGCAGGCGCGCCTTGAGGTATTGCCGAGTGTGCTCGGGGCTGGTCAGGACGTCGCGCCCGGCGATCTCCTCATGCAGATAGCGCCGGCTCATTTCCAACACGGCCCGCAGTTGGGCGTATTTGGCCTTGCCTAGCCCTTTGGCGGCGCAGAATGCGGCCTGTCCGGCCGAGAAGAGCCCGACCAGCCCGCCGAAGTCGCGCAACAGGTCCCGGGCCAGGTCTACCGCGCTCTTGCCGGTGACCCCGGTGCGCAGGAAGATCGCCAGCAGTTCGGCATCGGTCAGCGCCTGCGCCCCGCGCTGGAGCAGCTTCTCGCGCGGGCGTTCATCCTCGGGCCAGTCGGTGATGGGCATCTGGGCGGCTCTCCCGGTGCGGTGCTGTCGGTGAGGTTACGCCATGGAACGGTTACTGGGAATCGCCGTCGCCGCTCCAGCCACGCCGAGGCCTGCCGGTGGTGCACGGGGACGGGCCGGTACCCGGCTGGGGGGCGGGAACTGGTCGGCGTGCGACTGGGGCCGCATGCTGCGCCACGCGCTTCGGTTACAATCGGTGGCCTTTCCAGCAGCCGGGGTGAGCGTCGCATGATAGCCGGGGATGCAGCGGGGGAGTCGGGCGGGCCCCGGATCCTGCTCGGGATCAGTGGCGGTATCGCCGCCTACAAGGCCGCCGAGCTGGTGCGGCGGCTGCGGGCCGGCGGGGCGACGGTGCGGGTGGTGATGACTGCCGCGGCGCAGGCCTTCATCACCCCGCTGACCCTGCAGGGGGTGTCCGGGTCACCAGTGCGCACGGCGCTGCTGGATGCCACCGCCGAGGCCGGCATGGACCATATCGAGTTGGCGCGCTGGGCCGAGCAGGTGCTGGTCGCGCCGGCCACCGCCCACCTGATCGCGCGCCTGGCCCATGGCCTGGCGGATGATCTGCTGACCACCCTGCTGCTGGCCACCGCTGCCCCGGTGACGCTGGCACCGGCAATGAACCAACAGATGTGGCTGCATCCTGCCACCGCGGCCAACATCGCCCTGCTGCAGGCACGCGGGGTGCAACTGGTCGGCCCCGAGGCCGGCGAGCAGGCCTGCGGCGAGGTTGGTCCTGGGCGCATGGCGGAGCCGGCGACCATCGCCGCGGCGCTGTTGGCGGGCGTGGCGCCGGCCGGGCAGCCGGCGCTGGACCAGTTGGCGCGCCCGCTGCAGGGGCGGCGGGTGCTGCTGACCGCCGGGGCCACGCACGAGGCGCTGGACCCGGTGCGCTTCATCGGCAACCGCAGTTCCGGCAAGATGGGCTATGCCCTGGCGAGCGCCCTGGCCGGGCTGGGGGCGCAGGTGACCATCGTCAGCGGTCCGGCCAGCGCGCCGCCGCCGCCGGACCTCTCGCTGCTGCGGGTTGAGTCGGCGCTGGAGATGCACCGCGCGGTCATGCAGCGGGTGGCGGCCTGCGATCTATTCGTCGCCGTCGCCGCCGTGGCCGATTACCGTCCGGCGGACCCGGCCGCGGTCAAACTCAAGAAGGGGGCTGCGGAACTCGAGCTGCGCCTGGTGCGCAACCCCGATATCCTGGGTGAGGTCGCAGCCCTCCCACGGGCGCCGTTCACGGTCGGCTTCGCTGCCGAGACCGATGATCTCGAGCGCCATGCCGCGGCCAAACTGGCTGCCAAGCGGATGCAGATGATCGCCGCCAATCTGGTCGGGCCGGCCGCAGCCGGGGCCGGATTCAGCGCCGACGACAACGCCTTGCTGGTGCTGTGGCGCGGCGGTCGGCAGGCGTTACCGCGGCTGCCGAAAGCGGACCTGGCGAATGTCCTCGCAGGGCTGATCGCCGCCCGCTATCAGGTCTTTATCGATGGCAATGACGATGCCGGCGCCTCTTGAACATCGCCTCGAGGTCAAGGTCCTGGACCCGCGCCTGGGTCGGGATTTTCCGTTGCCAGCCTACGCCACTGCCGCCGCCGCCGGCCTCGACCTGCGCGCGATGTTGCCGGCGCCGCTGCTGCTCGCTCCGGGGGCGGTGGAACTCGTTCCTACCGGGCTGGCCATCCATATCGCCGACCCCGGCCTGGCGGCGCTGCTGCTGCCGCGCTCCGGGCTAGGCCATCACCATGGGATCGTGCTCGGCAATCTGGTTGGACTGATCGACGCGGACTATCAGGGGCAGGTCATGGTCTCCTGCTGGAACCGCGGTCCGCGGCCCTACGAACTGGCGGTCGGTGAGCGCATCGCCCAGTTGGTGCTGGTGCCGATCCTGCAAGCGCGGCTGGCACTGGTCGAAAGGTTCACACCATCGGGGCGGGCCGAGGGTGGCTTCGGCCATAGCGGGCGCGGCTGAGCGCTTGTGAAACAACCGCCGACCTACTGTGGACGCCGCCGGAGACGCCCTCGCGACGGCCAGCGATTTTTCACAACCTCTGAGAGGTTGCCATGCGCATCATCCGCGCTGGCCTGCAGCGCACCGGTGTTGGTGTGACCGATCTCGCCCTGTTGCCGATGCCGCCCGGCTGGTTCCAGCGCCCGCTTGAACTGGCCGTACCACAGGCCTCACTACCGTTCCGACCGACATTCTGACCGGGGAAGCAAGCCGCATGTCCGTAGCCGCCGAGCGCGCCCACACTATCGCCCGCGTCCTGATCGAGGCGCTGCCCTATATCCGCCGTTTCAGCGGCAAGACCATCGTCATCAAATACGGCGGCAATGCCATGGTCGAGCCGCACCTGAAGGCTGGCTTCGCCCGCGATCTGGTGCTGATGAAGCTGGTCGGGATCAACCCCGTGGTGGTGCATGGCGGCGGGCCGCAGATCGGTCAACTGCTCGGGCGCCTGGGCAAATCCAGCGAATTCGTGCAGGGGATGCGGGTCACCGACAGCGAGACGATGGATGTGGTCGAGATGGTCCTCGGCGGGTTGGTCAACAAGGAAATCGTGGCCCTGATCAATCGCCAGGGTGGAGCCGCGGTGGGCCTGACCGGCAAAGACGGCGATCTCATTCATGCCCGCAAGCTGACGCTGCGCCGTGATGCCCCCGAGCTGAATGCTCCGGAGATCATCGATCTGGGACACGTCGGCGAGGTGGAAAGCATCGACGCCGGGGTGGTGCACATGCTGGTCGGCGGTGATTTCATTCCCGTGGTTGCGCCGATTGGAGTCGGCAAGGACGGCTTCTCCTACAACATCAATGCCGACTTGGTGGCCGGCAAGATGGCCGAGGTGCTGCACGCGGAGAAGCTGATCCTGCTGACCAATACCGCCGGCCTGCTCGATGCCGATGGCAACCTGCTCCGTGAGGCTGACGTCGCCAGCATCGAAGCATTGATTCGCGACGGAGTGATCGCTGGCGGCATGCTGCCCAAGGTCCGCTGCGCGCTCGAGGCGGTCCAGTCCGGGGTCGGTGCTGCCCACATCCTGGACGGCCGCGTCGAACATGCGGTGTTGCTTGACCTGTTTACCGACGAAGGCGTCGGCACCCTGATCCGGCGGCGCCGCTGAGGGCGGCGCGGCCGGCTCAGGGTGCCCCGTAGCGGGCGCGGTAGGCCTGCAGGTCGGCGATGACCGCCGCCGGCGTGTCGATCTCGGCAAGGTAGTCGATCAGTTCGTCGATGCTGGCGATGCTGAAGACCGGCAGGCCGTGGCGAGCGCGGATGCCGGCCGCGGCGCTATGGCCATCGGCGCCGACCTCGCGGCGGTCGAGCGCGATCAGCACTGCACTCGGGTTGGCCCCGGCGGCCTCGATGATGGCCACCGATTCGCTCACTGAACCGCCCGCGGTGATGACGTCGTCGATGATGAGCACGCGCCCGGCCAGTGGGCTGCCGACGATTGTCCCGCCCTCGCCATGGTCCTTGGCCTCTTTACGGTTGAAGGCATAGGGCAGGTCCCGGTCATGCTGATCGGCCAGCGCGATGGCGGTGGCTGCGGCCAGCACGATGCCCTTGTAGGCCGGCCCGTAGAGCATGTCGCACTCGATGCCAGCCGCGACCAGGGCGGCGGCATAGAAGCGCCCGAGGCGGGCCAGACTGGCGCCATGATCGAAGCCGCCGGCATTGAAGAAGTAAGGGCTCTCGCGCCCCGACTTGAGCGTGAAACGCCCAAGCCGCAGGACGCCGGTAGCGATGGCGAAGCGCAGGAACTCACGTTGGTAGGGCTGCATGGGCTGGTGCCTGGAGTGGCGGGCCAAGTGCGTGATGATACCGGTCCGGGCGGCCACGGGGCGACTGATGGGCACCTCTCTGATCACCGCATTTCTGGTTGGCCTGCTCGGCGGCGTGCACTGCATTGGCATGTGCGGCGGCATCGTCGCCAGCCTCACCGCCGGGTTGCCGCGCGCCGCGCGCGGCACGCTCCGGGCGCAACTGCCGCTGTTGCTGGCCTACAACCTGGGCCGCGTGGGCGGCTATGGCTTGATCGGAGCGGTGATGGGCGGGCTGGGAATGGTCGCGCTGGGGTTCGTGCCCCTGCACCTGGCGCAACGCCTGCTCTATGGCCTGAGTGCGCTGTTCATGCTCGCTCTGGGCCTCTATCTCGGCGGCTGGTGGCGGGGGCTGGTGCGCTTGGAGCGCCTGGGTGCCCACCTGTGGCGCCGGATCGAGCCGCTCGGGCGGCGGTTCCTGCCGGTGCGCCACTGGTGGCAGGCGCTGGCGGTGGGTCTGGTCTGGGCCTGGCTGCCCTGCGGGCTGGTCTACTCGGTGCTGGTCTGGGCGGTGGCCAGCGGCAGCCCCGGATACGGAGCCGCATTGATGTTGGCCTTTGGGCTCGGTACGCTGCCCAATCTGCTCGGGATCGGCCTGCTCGCCGGGGCCGCCGCACGGCTAACCGAACAGGCCTGGTTGCGCCGCGGTGCTGGCCTTCTGGTGATCGGTTTTGGTCTCTACGCCCTATGGCAGTTGTTCTAAGGCAGCGGATGGGCCGTGCGCCGATCCTTAGGCGGCTGGGCCAATCGGCCGGCCGTGCCCGCGGTGCTCGTTACCAGGCGCGGCGTCGGATAGTTAGCATTACCTAGCGCAAGCCTGGTCAATACCGAGCAGTACAAATGCTGCTTGGCACACGCCTTTGGCTAGCCCAGTTGGAACCGAGTTGCAACCGGCTGACGAACCGGTTTCAGAACGGGCTGCCGGTGAGCCACTGCAGGGGTGGTAGCAACAGCATTTGCAGCAGGACTAGGCCGATCATCACCAGCATCGGCGATAGGTCGAGACCGCCGATCGGGGGCAATAGGCGCTGGGCCGGGCGCAGCAGGGGATCGGTGATGCTTCCAAGCAGGGTAACCGCCGGATTATAGGGATCGGGATTGACCCAGCTCAGGACCACTCGGATCAGGATCGCGAACAGTAAGATGCTGATCAGGAGCCCGACCAGGGCCGGCAGCGCCCAGCCCAGGGCCAGAAATGGGTTCAGCCCGAGACCCAGGAGCAGCCCCAGCAGCGTCAGTTCCGCCCCCTTGAGCAGCCAAGCCAGAAGCAGGGCCGACAGGTCCAGCCCTCCAAGTCCGGGGACGAACCGGCGCAATGGGCGCAGGACCGGCGAGGTGAGTCGAACCACGAACTGGGAGATGGGATTGTAGAAGTCAGCGCGCGCCCATTGCAGCAGGAAACGCAATAGCACCAATGTGATGTAGAGCCCGAACAGTGTCTTGACCAGAAAGATGATCGGGTTGGTGAAATAGGCCTCGGTCATCGCTCCTCCGCGATCAGGGTGGACAGCTCGTGGGCCCGTTGGCGGGCGGCAGCCACGGCACGCCCGAGCAGGGTGGCGACTCCGGCCTCGTCGAGGATGGCGATGGCCCGCTCGGTGGTCCCGCCGGGGGAGGTCACCCAAGCGCGCAACTGGGCCGGGGTATCATCGCATTCGACAGCCATCCGGGCCGCTCCCAGGGCGGTCTGGATGGTCAGCAGACGGGCGGTGGCAACCTCCAGGCCCTGCTCGACGGCGGCTTGCTCCAGGGCCTCCATCAAGTAGAAGAAGTAGGCCGGACCGCTACCGGAGAGGGCGGTGACGATATCTAATTCGGCCTCGGTGGTGACCCAGCGCGTCAACCCGCCGGCGCGCAACACCTCCTCGGCCAAATTACGCTGGACCGGCGTGGTGGTTGCGCCGGCGTGCAGGCCGATGGCCCCAGACTGCACCATCGCCGGGGTGTTCGGCATCGCCCGCACCAGCGGCAGCGGGCGCCCGAACCAGCCGGTGATGGCGGCCTCGGTGACGCCGGCCATGACCGAAATCAACAGCGGTGGTGGCGTCGGCAGGGCCATGGCCAGGCCCCGGCAGACTGCCGCAGCGCGCTGGGGCTTGACACACAGGACGACCACCCCCGCGTCGGCGATCGCGGCGGCATTGTCCGCGGCGATACCGACCGCATAGGCGGCAGCGAGCTGGGCACATTTGTCGACGTCGGGATCGGCGACGATGAGCCGGGCCGGATCATGGCCATCGGCGACCAGGCCGGCGATCAGCGCGCGGGCCATGTTGCCGCCACCGATGAAGGCGATGCGGGGAAGGGTCTGTGACATAGGTCGATTTTGGAGGCTGCTGCGGGAGTGGTTGCGGGCGACCGCGGCCGTCGGCTGCTGGCCCGCGCCGGTTCAGGCCGGCGCGCGTGGTCCAAACAGAGCGGTTCCCACGCGCACCATTGTAGCGCCCTCGGCAATTGCTGCTTCCAGATCATCGGACATGCCCATGGACAGGACCGGCAGCGGTCGGGCCGGGGTAGCGAGCTGGTTGCGCAACTGCCGCAAGGCCGCGAACGGGCGGCGCTGAACACTCAGCTCTGCGGCTGGTTCTGGCAGCGTCATCAGCCCGCAAACATCGATGCCGGCAATCCCGCCGCAGGCGTCGAAGAAGGCCGGCAGGTCTGCTGCCGTCAGGCCGGCCTTGCTCGCTTCACCGCTCAGATTGACCTGCACGCAGCAGCGCAGGGGAGGCATCCCGGCCGGACGTTGGGCGCCGAGGCGCAGCGCGTGTTGGACATCGGCCAGGCTATGGACCCAGGCGAAGCGAGCGGCGATCTCGCGGGTCTTGTTGCGCTGAATGCGGCCGATGAAATGCCAGTCGATGGGATGGGCAGCCAAGGCATCTATCTTGCCGATGGCCTCCTGCACATAGCTCTCGCCGAAGGCCGCTTGACCGGCCGCCCAGGCGGCGGCAATCGCGGCGGCGGGTTGCCGCTTGCTGACTGCCAACAGATGAACGCTGCCGGGCGGGCGGCCCCAGCGCGTCTCGGCGGCGCGGATGCGTGCGCTGACCGCAGCCAGCCCGGCGGCAGCATCATGGAGGGGGGCATCAACCGGCATCGCTGGCCTCCCTCGTGGCGACCGCCGCAGCTGACGGCAGCAGCCGAGCGATCAGTTGCCGCAGTGCCTGACCGCGATGACTGAGGTGGTTCTTACTAAATGCATCCAGTTCAGCGGCGCTGGCGCCCAGGGCCGGAATCCAGAACAGCGGATCGTAGCCGAAGCCGCCGCTGCCGCGCGGGGCATCAAGGATGATGCCCTCCCAGGTGCCCTGGGCAATCAACGGGGTGGGATCATCGGCATGGCGCAGGTAGACCATCAAGCACTGAAACCTGGCCCCGCGCGCGTTTGGAGCCACCCCGGCCAGGGCCGCCAGCAGCCGGGCGCAGTTGGCTGCATCATCGGACTCCTCGCCGGCATAGCGGGCCGAATGGATGCCGGGTGCGCCGGCAAGGGCATCGACCTCTAGGCCGGAATCATCGGCAATGGCGGCGAGACCGCTGGCGCGGGCGGCATGCCTGGCCTTGAGGATGGCGTTCTCGACGAAGGTCAGGCCGGTCTCGGCGGCGGATCCGATGCCGAGCGTATCCTGGGCGACGATGCCGATGCCGGCGGGTGCCAGCAGGGCGTTGATCTCGCGGACCTTGCCTGGGTTGTTACTGGCAAGCACGATGCCGGCGGCAGGAGGATGGTCAGGCATAAGGGGTGGTCAGGTCGGGCGGGATGGCTACAGTCGGGTCGCGGTGTTTGCAGTCGCGTTGTGTGAAAGGATTGCGTTCGGATGGTTCAGGGGTGCGGCAGCCCGGCCAGGGCGGCGCGCTGCGCCTCCATGATGGCGTCGATGCCGGTGGCGGCAAGGTCGAGCAGGCGCGCGAGTTGCGCGCGCGAGAAGGGTTGCCCCTCGGCAGTGCCCTGCACCTCGATCAGGCCGCCCGCGGCGTCCATGACAACGTTCATGTCGGTGGCGGCGGCGGCATCCTCGGCATAGTCCAGGTCCAACACTGGGGTATCGCGATAGACCCCGACCGAGACCGCGGCCACCTGCCGGGTCAGCAGCGGGCCGCGGAGCTGGCCGCGTGCCGCCAGCACCGCGGCAGCATCTTGCAAGGCCACCCAGGCGCCGCTGATAGCGGCGGTGCGGGTGCCGCCGTCCGCCTGCAGCACATCGCAATCGAGGGTGATGGTGCGCTCGCCGAGGGTGTTGAGATCGGCGGCGGCCCGCAAGGCGCGGCCGATCAGGCGCTGAATCTCGACGGTGCGACCGCCCTGGCGCCCGTGCACCGCCTCGCGCGCGGTGCGCTCGCTGGTGGCACGCGGCAGCATGCCATATTCGGCGGTAATCCAGCCGCCACCACTGCCGCGCCGGAAGCCAGGTACCCGTTCCTCGATGCTGGCGGTGCACAGCACGCGGGTGGCGCCGCACTCGATCAGCACCGACCCCTCGGCGTGGTTGGTGAAGCCGCGGGTGAGGCGCAGCGGGCGCAGTTGATCGGGCCGACGTTGGGACGGTCGCATGTTGGGGCGGTCTCTGCTGATGCCGGGAAGGCGTTGGTTTGGAGCCGGACATCGCGTGGGCGGGGTGACGCTCAGGCGCGCCGACGGTTGCTCTGATTGCTTCGCCGGGGTGCGCGTGACCGAGGTCGCTTCCATCGTTGCCAGCTCCGACATCATGCCGCACGGCGTTAGCTGTGGCACGCTGTTGGCATGCACCTGCAGGGTACCGACGTTGGGCGGCCGGGCCTCGGGGTTGAGTTGCACGGCCGCGGCGGTGGTCGCGAGCAAAGATTTCGGCTGGAAAAAGCCGGTGCTGGCTGCGCAGTAGGGACTCGCGGTGCGGGTCGCTGACCGACTCACGGTCGGTGTTTACATCGGTAACGGCGGGCGGCCAAGCGCCTTGGGGCGATAGCGCCTATCATAGCGGCATCGCTCGGGTCCTGTCGTTCACGCACCGCCGGTAGTATTTCCTCGGGGCTCGGCCGCCGGACCGCACCGACCGCCCTCGTATTGACGCCCGTTGGTCGGCCCGGGTGCAAAGAACCGGTGAGCAACCGGGCGCCGCCGCAAGGGTGGACATCGGGTGCTGCCAGTGCTGCCTGGGCGTGGCAGCGCCCTGAGCGCTGCCGTCTCCCGCGGGGTGCCAGTGACCCCGGACACCTTAGTTGATTGCCGGAAACCATGATGCCAGATGACGCAGGATTGAGGTTTGCCTTCAAGCAGGGCAGGCGGGAGCATCGCAGGCATTGTGACCGCCAGTGCGACGCCGAAGGCAGGCGTCAAGACAGATCATGGTGGTCTGGAATTAGACAGAGATCGCCTTATTACCGCACCAACGAGGATCGACCCATGGTCAGAAGCATGACCGCCTTTGCCCGCGAGGGCGCCATCACGGATCAGGGTGAGCTGACCTGGGAACTGCGCTCGGTCAATCACCGTTTCCTGGAGCCCCATCTGCGCCTGCCTGATGAATTGCGGGCACTCGAGCCGGCCGTGCGTGAACGGCTCAATGTCCGCCTCAGTCGGGGCAAAGTCGATTGCAGCTTACGTGTGGCGGTGACATCGGGGCAGGGTGGTCACCTTGGGATCAATCATGCACTCATGGAGCAATTGCTGACGGTGGCCGACCAGGTGGCGACCCGGATTGGCGAGCCGGCCACCCCGCATGTGTTCGAGTTGCTGCGCTGGCCGGGCCTGCTGGTGGAGCCGACGCGCGACCTCGATGCCATCGGCACGGCGGCCCTGACGCTACTGGACACGGCGCTCGATAACCTGATCGCCACCCGTGAGCGCGAGGGGGCGCGGCTGCAGGCCCTGTTACTGGAGCGCTGCGAGCGGCTGCTGACCCTGGTCGCGGAGGTGCGCACGCGCATGCCGGCGGTGCTGGAGCGTGTGCGCATGCGCATCGCGGAGCGGTTGGCCGAGGTGCGCACGGAACTTGATCCCGGCCGCCTGGAGCAGGAGATGGCCCTGCTCGCCCAGCGCCTGGACGTGGACGAGGAGATGGAGCGGCTGGAGGGACATGTGCACGAGGTGCGCAAGGCCATCGACGGCGCTGGGCCGGCCGGCCGGCGTCTGGATTTCCTGATGCAGGAACTCAACCGCGAGGCCAACACCCTCAGTGCCAAATCCGGCGATGCAGCGGTGACCCGTGCCGCGGTGGAAATGAAGGTGCTGATCGAACAGATGCGTGAGCAGGTACAGAATCTGGAATGAAAGCGACCTCCGCCAGCCCCCGGTCCACCTCCCCGGAATGTCCGCCGACAGGGACCCCGGCCGGCATCCTGTTCGTGGTCTCGGCACCGTCCGGGGCCGGCAAGACCAGTCTGCTGCAGGCCCTGCTGGAGTGCGATGACCAGCTCGGCCTGTCGGTCTCCTACACGACGCGGTCGCCGCGGCCGGGCGAGATCGACGGTCGCCATTACCACTTCGTCGATCAGGCCCGGTTCGAGGCGATGCTCACCGCCGATGCCTTCGTCGAGCATGCCCGGGTCTTCGACCAGTGCTATGGGACCGCGGCCGCGACCCTGGCCACTGCCCTCGGGCGCGGTGCTGACCTCCTGCTGGAAATCGATTGGCAGGGTGCGCGCCAGGTCCGCCAGCGATTTGCGGATGCGGTCAGCATTTTCATCGCACCGCCGTCGGTCGCGGTGCTCGAGCAGCGGCTGCGCGGGCGTGGCCAGGACAGCGTCGAGGTCATCACGCGCCGCATGGCCGCGGCCCGCGCCGAACTGTCGCATTACGGCGAATACGATTACCTGGTGGTCAACGACCGCTTCGAGGATGCGTTGGACGATCTGCGTGCCATCGTGCGCGCCGAGCGTCTGCGCCGAGCGCGCCAGGTGCCGCGGCTGCAGGGGCTGTTGGGCGCGCCGTTGGATAGAGCGGCGGCCGTGGATGGATAAAGCCCGGCCCGGCTGAGGCTGCACGGCTGGCACCGGCCGCGCCGCGGTCCGGATTGGCGTCTGGGTTCGTTGGCGAGCCTGCCGCCGTGCCGACTGCCGTCCTGGCGCAATGCCCCGCATCGAATATTCCAATGAAACCGCGGCCGTGGCTTTCTGTTACCTTTATCGTCCAAGTCCCTGACGCCCGCGCGGGGCGGTCGCGTGCCCGCGCCGCTCCCGGCCGGCATTGTCCTTATTCTGGAGTCGAGCATGGCACGCATTACCGTCGAGGACTGCCTCGATCACGTGGATAACCGTTTCGATCTGGTCCTGGTGGCGAGCCGGCGCGCTCGCCAACTGGCCCAAGGCGTGGAACCCCTAGTCGCTTGGCAGAACGACAAGCCGACCGTGGTGGCCCTGCGAGAGATCGCCGAAGGGCTGATCAAACCGGAGACCCTGGCTGCTGGCGAGCGTGCTGCTGAGAATGTGGCCGAGGCGCTGGAGAAGGCCCTGGCCGAGGAGCTGGCGGCGCGGGAACGCGATGAGTGATCCGCAGGCCGCGGCGGCGACCGACGGCAGCGGGGACGCCGCGGCCGGGCCTGTCCCACCGTGGTCAGCCGCTGACCGGGGCAGCGCGATGCTGGATGCCACGGCGTGGGGCCGGGTCATCGGCACGCCGCCGCCGGCGTCCGGCCTGACCGAACGGCGCCCCCCTGAGCTGGTGGCGGCAGATATCATGGCACCCGACCCTCCCCGTTATCTGATCAGCGACCTCTGTACCTTCTTGGAGGGGTACCTGCCCCCGGAACAGGTGCGCGAGGTGTATCGCGCCTATCTGTTCGGGGCCGAGGCGCATCAGGGTCAACGCCGCCAGTCCGGTGAGCCCTACATCTATCATCCGGTGGCGGTGGCGCGCATCCTCGCCGACTTGCGCATGGATTACAAATGCCTAATGGCGGCGATCCTGCACGATGTCATCGAGGACACCCCCACAGCCAAGGATCACTTGGCGCGCATCTTCGATAATGAGATCGCCGAGCTTGTCGATGGTGTCAGCAAGCTGACCCAGATCGACTTCAAGTCCCGCGCCGAGGCGCACGCGGTGAACTTCCGCCGGCTGATGCTGGCGATGACGCGCGATATTCGCGTCATCCTGATCAAGCTTGCCGATCGCCTGCACAACATGCGCACCCTTGGCGTGATGAGTGCCGAGAAGCGACGGCGTATTTCGCGCGAGACGCTGGAGATCTACGCCCCGATCGCTAATCGCCTCGGCATCAACAGCCTGCGCCTGGAACTCGAAGAACTCGGCTTTAGCCATCATTGGCCCTGGCGGCATGCGGTGCTGGAACAGGCCGTATTGAAGGCGCGTCAGCGCCAGCACGAGATGGTCGGCAAGGTGGCCGGCCAGGTCCGCCGCCGACTGCAGCAGGAAGGGATCGCCGGTGAGGTCTGCGGGCGCGAGAAACACCTCTACAGCATCTATCGCAAGATGGCGGAGAAGGCCAAGTCATTCGAGGACCTGGTGGATGTCTTCGCCTTCCGCGTCATCGTCGAGCGGGTGGATGACTGCTATCGCGTGCTGGGTCTGGTGCATAACCTGTTCAAGCCGATGCCGGGGCGCTTCAAGGACTATATCGCTATCCCCAAGTCCAACGGCTATCAGGCCCTACATACAGTGCTGGTCGGTCCCACCGGCCTGCCGATCGAGATCCAGGTGCGCACCACTGATATGGATGGGGTGGCCGAGGCCGGGATCGCCGCGCACTGGCTGTACAAGACCGGCCTGGCCAGTCCCGGCACCCCGGCATTGGCGCAGGACTGGCTGCAGAACCTGTTGGAGGTGCAGCGCGAATCCGGCGATTCCCAGGAATTCCTGGAGCATGTGAAGATCGACCTGTTTCCCGAAGAGGTCTATGTCTTCACCCCCAAGGGGGCGATCCTGGTGCTGCCCAAGGGGGCAACGGTGGTGGACTTCGCCTACGCCATCCATTCCGATATCGGCAACACCTGCGTGGCTGCGCGCATCGACCGGCGCCTCGCCCCATTGCGCACCCCGCTGCGCAGTGGGCAGACGGTGGAGATCATCAACGCCCCGGCCGGCAAGCCGAATCCGGCCTGGCTCAATTTCGTCGTCACCGGCAAGGCGCGGGCCAATGTCCGCAGCTATCTGAAGAATCTGCAACTGCGGGAGGCTGAGGCGCTGGGACGGCGGCTATTGAATGCCGACCTCGCGACGCTCGGCCTAGACCTGGAGCAGGTCGACGAGTCCCGCCTGGCGGCCTATGCCAGCGCCAGCGGCAGCGATGTCACCCGGCTGCTGGCTGATATCGGCCTCGGCAACCGGTTGCCAATGCTGGTGGCCCGGCGCCTGGCCGGGGCGCCGGAGGCCGAGCCGGCCGACAGCGAGCTAGCGAGCGGGCCGGCCGCGGTGCGCGAGAGCGGCGCCCAGATCACCAACGCAGAACCGGCGCCGGCGACTGGCCATTCGCGACGGCTCGCGATCCTTGGCACCGAGGGGATGGTGGTGAGCTATGCCCGCTGTTGTCGACCGATCCCGGGCGATCCCATCACCGGGCTGTTCAGCCGCGGCAAGGGCATCGTGGTGCATCACAGCGATTGCCCGAATCTGGGCGATTTCCAGGCCAACCGCGATCGCTGGCTGGATGTGGACTGGGCGGAGGACCTGAAGGCCGAGTTCAGCACCGAGATTCGGGTGGAGGTGCGCAATCGTCCGGGGGCGCTGGCCACCATCGCCGCCGCGATCGCCGCCCAGGGCTCCAACATCGAGACCGTCCAGTCCCAGGACCGCGTCGATGAAAACACCATTCTGGACTTTCTGATCAACGTGAAGGGGCGCGGTCACCTTGCCCTGATCATGCGCCGGTTGCGACAGATTCCGCTGGTCGTGCGCATCGCGCGGCGTCAGTTGCGGGTGCGCAGCGGGCGCCGGCCGCGATAGGCGGCAATCTGCTGGATCAGAACCCCGAACGGCAGGTTGGCTAGGCTGCCGAATTGCGCTAGCGCGGCGCGTACCAGGTGGTCGATGTCAGCGATGCGCCGGGGGGCCGACTGCTGCGGATGCAGGGCCGCGTGCAGGCCACGCAGGCCACCCACCTGCACCCGCATCGCCTTGGCGTGCGGGAGCGCTGCGTGCTCATTAGGAGTGCGCAATGCAAAGCGGGCTTGGCCGCGCAGGCGAGCCAGCAGCTCCACGCAGCGTGCCTGGGCGGCGCTGTCGCCGCAGTGCAGGCCGTCGCGCTCGGCGATGCAGAAGCGCTGCGCCCGGCTACAGTCGCAGTTGTTGGTCAGGATGGCCTTCTCGAACGGGCAATAGCGCTCGTCGATGGCCTTGACGGTTTGGCGGAAGAGTTCGTGATCCATGGCCCGTAACGCGATGTGGCAACCGGTGGTCAGAGGTTGTGAAAGAAGCGCCGGCCGTCGCGAGGGCGTTCGCAGTCGGCCGGCGGTTTTCTCACAAGCTCTCAGTCCCGCAACCGCCCGATGAAGGCATCGAGGCGGCGGCGGTCGCGCTTGCTCGGGCGGATGCGCTGGGCTGCCGTTGACAGGCCGGCGGCGCGGCGCGCCTGCACCTGTTCCTGCCGGCGCAGCCGGCTCGCCTCCGTCTCCACGTACAGCAGCGCCGCCTCGCTGGCCGGGCGGCGCTGGCGGGCCAGGGCCGCCACCTCGATCTGCCATTCCAGTTCGCCCTTATGGATGGTCAGCCGGGTGCCGGGACGGATCAGCCGCCCAGGCTTGACGCGCTGCCCGTCCGCCTGGACTTTACCCCCGTTGATTGCTTCCACTGCCAACGGCCTGGTCTTGTAGAAGCGCGCCGCCCATAGCCATTTATCCAGCCGCTGGGTGTCGGCGGGCGGGATCGGTGGGGCGCTCATGCGGTGGCCAGCAGGGCGTCGAGGGCGCCGCTGGCATCCAGCGCGGCCATGTCGTCATAGCCGCCGATGTGCACGTCGCCGATGAAGATCTGCGGCACCGTCTCGCGCTGGCTGCGCTCGATCATGATGCGGCGCTGGGCGCGGTCCCGATCGATGCGGATCTCCTCGAAGGGCACCCCCTTGCGCTCAAGCAGTGCGCGCGCGCGGGTGCAGAAGGGGCAGTAGCCGGTGGCGTAAATCTGCACGCTGGGCATGGGTGGCGTTCGGGCTGATGCTGGGACTTGTGCTGGACCCGGTGTCGGGCCCGATGCTGGATCAGTTTTCGTTCCGGTTCCGGGTGCGGTCGGCTGGCGCCAGGTTGTGTCCGCGGGCGACAGCGGACCAGGGCCGGGCCTGGTCTGCTCTGGGCCTGGTCTGGTTCTGAAGCGGGCTGGCTTGAAAACCGTCGCCCGTGGCCGGACAAGCCAAGCCTGACACAATCGCCAGGCGTGCGCCAAGCGTGCGGCCGCTCTCCGGGTTCCTCCACCAATAGGGTCTCATCAGCATCATGTATCGCACCTCGCCCCCCGCTATCCAGCGCAAGGACTATCGCCCGCCGGAATTCCTGATCGACGAGGCCGAGTTGCGGCTGGAACTGGATGCCGAGGACACCCGGGTCGAGGCCGAACTGCTGCTGCGCCGCAATCCGGCGGCCACCCGCGGTCACGGTGATCTGTTCCTGGACGGCGAACAACTGACCCTGGAGGAGGTGGTCCTCAACGAGCGTGTGCTGCCGCCTTCGGAGTATCGGGTCGAAGAGCGTGGGCTGTTGATCCAGCGGGTGCCCGACCGCTTCCGGCTGCGCACCCGGGTCCACATCCAACCGCGGGCCAATACCGCGCTAGAGGGCCTCTATGTCTCTGGCGACATGCTCTGCACCCAGTGCGAGGCCGAGGGCTTTCGGCGCATCACCTATTTTCTCGATCGGCCCGATGTAATGACTCGCTTCCGGGTCACCCTGGTGGCCGACCCGCGCCGCTACCCGGTCTTGCTATCCAACGGTAATCCGGTTGGTCCGCCAGACGGCGATTTCACCTTGCGCGACGGGCGCCGGCTGGTGCGTTGGGACGACCCCTTTCCCAAGCCCTGCTACCTGTTTGCCGTGGTTGCCGGCGATCTCGCCATGGTCGAGGACCGTTTCACCACCCGCTCGGGCCGGATAGTACCGCTGCGCATCTATGTCGAACCGCAGAATGTCGACAAATGCGATCATGCCATGCGCTCGCTCAAGGCGGCGATGCGCTGGGACGAGGAACGCTATGGCCGGGAATACGATCTGCAGGTCTTCATGATCGTCGCGGTCAGTCATTTCAACATGGGTGCGATGGAGAACAAGGGCCTCAATATCTTCAATGCCCGCTATATCCTGGCACGTCCGGAGACCGCCACCGATCAGGACTTCGCCGGTATCGAGGGGGTGGTCGCTCACGAGTATTTCCATAACTGGAGCGGCAACCGCATCACCTGTCGCGACTGGTTTCAGCTTAGCCTCAAGGAAGGCTTCACGGTCTATCGCGACCAGGAATTCTCGGCCGATATGGGCGCGCGCGAGGTCAACCGCATTGCCGATGTGCGTTCCCTGCGTGGACGCCAGTTCGCCGAGGATGCCGGGCCGATGGCGCATCCGGTGCGTCCCGACTCCTATATCGAGATCAACAACTTCTACACCGCCACGGTGTACGAGAAGGGCGCTGAACTGGTTCGGATGCAGGCCAGTCTGCTCGGGCCGGAGCGGTTTCGTGCCGGCACCGACCTGTATTTCGCGCGCCATGACGGCCAGGCGGTGACCACCGACGACTTCGTCGCCTGCATGGAGGAGGCCGGCGGCATCGATCTGACCCAGTTCCGACGCTGGTACAGCCAGGCCGGCACCCCGGAATTGGAGTGCGCCGATGCCTTCGACGGCGCCACCGGCACCTATACGCTGGAGGTGCGTCAGCACACCCCGGCCACGCCCGGCCAGCCGGACAAGCTGCCGCTGCACATCCCCTTCGCCCTCGGGTTGCTCGATGCTGCCGGTCGCGACCTGCCCCTGCAACTGGCCGGGGAAGACCTCCCACCGCCGGCCGGTACCCGCATGCTGGCGCTGTGCCGACCGGTGGAACGGTTCAGCTTTACCGGCATCTCTGCGCGCCCGGTGCCGTCGCTGCTGCGCGGCTTCTCGGCGCCAGTCAAGGTCCGTTATCCCTATGCGGAGCATGATCTCACCTTTCTGATGGCGCACGACAGCGACGGCTTCAATCGCTGGGATGCCGCCCAGACCCTGGCCGAGCGGCTGCTGTTGGCGATGGTCGCCGATCCCGAGCTAACGGTGCCGGCAGGCTTCATCGATGCCTTCGAGACCGCCCTGTGTGCCGGGCTGGGTGGGGGCACAGTTGCGGATGCTGGTCGCGACGCTGGCCGGACCGATGCCGTGACCCAGCCGGGCCTGCTGGCGGAGGTGCTGACTCTGCCCGGTGAGTCCTATTTGGCGGATCAGATGTCGGTGGTGGATGTGGACGGCATCCATCGTGCCCGCCGCGCCCTCGCCGCCACCCTCGGCCAGACCTTAAGCGGTCCGCTGCGTGCCTGCTACGAGGCCCATCAGGAGACCGGACCCTACGCACCCACTGCGGCAGCGATGGGGCGCCGTGCCTTGCGCAACCTCTGTCTCGGCTATCTGCTGCGCGGCGGTGACCCCGAGGCGGTTGCCCTGGCCGAGACGCAGTTCGCTGCCGGCCACAACATGACCGACGTGATCGCCGCCCTGCACCTGCTGATGGATGCCCCGGCACCGCTCGTCGGCACGGCCGGCGACACCGCCCTGGCGGCCTTCTATGAACGCTGGTCCAGCGATGCGCTCGTACTCGACAAATGGTTCAGCATCCAGGCGCAGTCCAGCCGGGCCGATACCCTGGCACGGGTCGAGGCGCTGCGCCAACACCCCGACTTCACACTCACCAACCCCAACCGGGTCCGCGCCCTGATCGGCGCCTTCGGCAGCGGCAATCCGCTCCACTTTCACGCGGCCAGCGGTGCTGGCTACCGGTTCCTCGCCGACCGTATCCTGGAACTGGACCCGCTCAATCCCCAGGTCGCCTCGCGGCTGCTGCAGCCCATGACGCGTTGGCGCCGCTACGACGAGCATCGGCAAGGTCTAATGCGCGCCGAACTGGAACGTATCCTCGATATCGAGGGGCTCTCCAGCGATGTCTACGAGGTGGTCTCCAAGAGCCTGGGCGCATAGCCGCTCGCGGCCCACCGGTGGATCATTGCACACGTGTGCCGGTTGCCGCAGCGCTGCCATCGCACAACCGCTGGCGCCCCGTTTCCATCCGCAGGCCGATCCATCAGCCCCGGGAGGCACTGCCATGTTGCCCCAGGACCTCCATATCCATAGCACCTGGTCGCACGGCGACGACGCCGTGGTGCCAGAGCAGCGCATCGAACTGATCGCCGCCGTGCGGCATGCTCGCATTTGCGGCATCAGCGATCACTTCGAGCATGTGGTTGATTGCTTTGACGACTATGCCGCCGCGGTGCGCGCGGCCGGGTTACTGGTCGGCACCGAGATTGACGGCCACGAATGGCTGTCGCCGGCGCTGGCAGTGCCCTGCGACTATCGCATCTTCCATTGCCGTGACCGCACCGCCGACTATCGCGCCCTGGAGCAATTGCTGGCCACCGGGGCGCCGGTGATCGTCGCCCATCCCAACTATTTCCCGACCGACCTGCAACGGGTACCGCCGGAGTGCCTGGTGGAGATCAACAATCGCTATGTCTGGCGCGACGACTGGCAGGCCTTCTACGGCCCCTGGCGTGAGCGCTTTCGCTTCGTCATCTCCTCCGACGCGCACCAGCCGCACTGGCTCGATCAGACCATCGCCCGCTATGTGGCCGCCCAGCTCGACGTCGTCGAGACGTTGGTGTTCACCCCCGGCGAGACAGCAGACGCCAGCCACGCCTAAGCTGCTGCCCGCCGATCAAGGCTCGGCCGGCTTGTCGATCAACTGAGGCCGCAGCCCGCCGAAGCGCTCGGCATAGCTGATGTCCGCGGCCTTGATCGAGGGGACGATCTTCTGGATCTCGCGCACGAACAGATGGCGATTCAGCCCCGGTACCTCGTATAAGAGATTGCGCAGGATGTAGTGGCGGACATCGCGCTCCTTGAGCATCTCCCAGAACGCCGCGGGGCCTCGTTCATAAGCCCGTTGCGCCAGGCAAAGCCTGGAAGGAGAGGAAGATAGCGAACGGACAAGCCAATCGGAAACTCCTTTTTACGCCCCACCGGGTGCAAGTCCCGAGCCGGTAAGGAGTGGCCATCCACCGGAACCGAGTGTTGCGTGGTGCGGGAGCGATCCCGCCTGCGAAGCGTACACAGGGGGCGTGCAGGCCATGTGATGGAGCCCCGTTACTGAATCGAGCGGAGCCGACGTATTCGGGAGACCGGAAGGCAACAGTTTCGGCATCGTAACGGCCTGATGTCGAGACTCCGCCGGGGTCTGAGAGCAGGGCATGTCCGCACGGGTCGTCCAGGAACCTGGGAGTGTGCTGGTTCAGCAGAAACCGGAATTTTGCCCTGTCGTTGTTAGTGGGTAGAAC
>REDK01000164.1 GCA_007693535.1 Chromatiaceae bacterium | reverse complement strand
ACCCGCTCCCGATTGTCGGAGTAGCTAACCCCAACGCGTTAAAGATACAAGGGTGGATAAGCGCGGCGCATCCGCCATCACGCTCGCGCATGTTTCAGTTGTTTCTGAACCATTCCTAAGTCGAGCCAGAAGTGGAGCCAGGCTGCGCGCGCCAGCCTGGGCTGATAGCCGCAGGTACTTGGCGGGCTTGCGCCATTTATGGAATGCCCCGACACCTGGCTCCGCGTGCGCCCAGTGCAGGGTCCGGGGGACCCCGTTTGTCGGTCACGTATCCTCGCCGTTAGTTGCCGTCTGCTCGCGCGTCCCTTGCTCCGCCGCGCTCGGAAGTTCCGCGGCGGTGTCGCCATTGTCTTCCGGCATGTCCTCGAGGGTGACCTCGTCGAAGTAATCGGCGAGGATGATGCGCAGGTTCTTATGGCCGACATTCTCATGACAGGTCACGCAGCCGCCGCGGACGTTGCCGTCGAAATAGGCCTGATGTGCAGGCTGTGCCGCCGGATTGTCGCTGGTAGCCTCCGGCAACGCCGCATGGCAGCTGAGACAGCCAGAGTCATAGACGTATTCGCTGCGCTTTTCCAGCCGTGCGAGCCAATCTGGCTTGTAAAACGGGTAAATCGCCTGTGCGATGACATCGCGCACTCCGGTCTTGCCCTTCTCCAGCAAGTGATTGGCGGCTGTGTCATGCGGTAGATGGCAATCGGTGCAGCGTGCAACGACACCAGCCGGGTTGTTCCCACCATGCGTATCCCGCGCATGCGCGGTCGCAAAGGGCGCCATGCTGTGGCAACTGCCACAGAATTCCGCGCCCGACGTCTTCTCGATCATGGTCTCAGTGCCAATCCAGCCTCCCGCCATCACCGCTGTAACGAGTAAGGCGATGGCCATCAGGCTGACGAGTAGGCGTCGAATCCAGCGCTTGTTCATTTGGTCTCTCCTCGATAGGGAAGCGGCTCGATTCGAGTGCTTGCAATCGCCGGGCCGACGGCAGTAGGTTGTCAGGAGCAATCGGGCCAGACTGGAGAAATCCGCGGTTGAACGCAGGCGCCGTTTGCGGGCCTGGGTCATATAGGCCGCACAGGTGCGTCATTTGAACCTAGATGGCGTGCGGGCACTGAATGTTTGCAGATGCGTGAAGTTTTGATGCCTCCTCGTGGCCCACGCCGGCAGGGCCAGGGTCGGGGAGCCGTCGCTGTTGGCGGTGTCGGAGTCCGGTCCTTGGCCATCGGCCGTCGGTCCTGGCCAATGACAAACCGGTGTCGTGCCGGTGCCCCGTTCGCTCGTCGGTCGGCAGCGCCTCGCTGCGCTTCGGTGTCACTGGAGAGACCTGCGCTCTTTGGAATTCCGATGGTTTGCGGACGTCACCCGTTGGGGGCACGCCGCTGCGGCCATCATGGCATGCGACGGTCGCTGCTGGTGCAGGGCTTGCTTGCTGATAGGCAGACCGCCAACTCCACCCAGTCATGAGCGGCAACATCGCGCCGCAGCAACCGCTCCAGAGTGACGTACGCCATGCGCAACTTCTCCCAACAGACGCCCGACGGCCGCACCATTGCCGCCGACCCCGACCTGCGACGACACATCGCCCAACCACCGCCGCAGCAGCCGGCAGCACGCGCAGCAGATAGAAGGGTCGGCTCCGACCTGGTTGCCTTCTTCGCCGCATCCCTTGCTGCGCTGCCTGAGCTGCCGAAAGACAGCGGCTCGCGGCTATGCCTGCAGCTCTTTCTGATCGGCGCCGGCGAGGCGTTCTGGGTTCGGCATCGTCTGCCGGCCGCGGGTTTGACCCCGGTGTTGAGTCGACTGCTGGCCCGGCATGGGTTACCGGACAGGGACACCGCAGCGCTCACGGAGGCCTTGCCGCAACTGCGGCAGGATCGGACCGGCGGGCGCATTCTCAACGACGGCGCCCGGGCGATGGAGGCTTTTCTCGGTAGCCACGACCGAAATGTCACCTTGCAAATACAGCAGTATGTGGCGGACTGGCGCCGCGAGTCCTTCTGTCGCCGCGCCCGCGCGGGCGACAGCGTGTCCCTACCCGACCTTGAATGAGGCCCGCAAGGTCGGCGCTGGTCTGTGGCAGCCGGATAATCTAGAGTAGGCGAATCCGCGGCTTGCGATCGCCTTCGCGCCGGTGAAGAAGACCTCGCGGACGGCGGACGACGGTTCCCTATCCCCCGCGCGTCTTCGCCGTCGGCTTACTCACGGGCAGCGCACAATCCGCTATTGGGAAAACGGCTTCGTCTGCACGCGCGCCACCGCCGCCGAGCCCATACTTCTGGACGCGGTAGCGTAACGTCTCGCGGGTCGTGCCGAGCGCGCGGGCCGCGGCGGTCACATTATGGTGGCTCCGCTCCAGTGCGGTCTCGATGATGTAGCGCTCCATTTCGTCCAGCGCCATGCTGCCATCCAGCGGGATACTGATGCGGTTGCCGGCAACGAAGGGACCGTCACCGGACTGCGCATCCGATGGCGCCGCGACGCCCTGCCCAAGCTGCATCCACTCGATGGGAAACACCTCATCCTGCGCCAGCAGCACCGCCCGCTCGATAACGTTGCGCAGTTCCCGCACGTTCCCAGGCCAGCTGTAGGCGCGCATGCGCCGGTATACGGTATCCGGCACCACCCGCACGCGACGCCCGGAGCGGGCGTTGTATTCTTCGATCAATAGTGGCACCAGCTGCGGCAAGTCATCGAGCCGATCGCGCAGCGGCGGCAGGTCCAGGCGGAAGACACTGAGGCGGTGGAACAGATCGCTTCGGAAGTTGCCCTCGCGTACCCTGGCCTCCAGGTTGCGATTGCTGGCCGCGATGATCTGCACGTCAACCTCGATGCACTTCTCCCCGCCGATGCGCCTGAGGCTGCGGTCCTCCAGCACCGTCAGCAGCTTGGTCTGCAGATCCAGATCCATATCGGCGATCTCGTCCAGGAACAGCGTGCCTTCATGGGCCTGTTCCAAGTAGCCGCGGTGACGCCCCTTGGCACCGGTGAAGGCGCCGGCCTCGTGGCCGAATAGCTCCGATTCCAGCAGGTCACGCGGCAGGGCGGCGCAGTTCACTTCGATCATGGGACCGTCCGCACGGGGCCCGCCGTGGTGGAGGATGCGTGCCACCAAGCCCTTGCCAGTGCCGGTCTCGCCGCCGATGATGAGCGCGCTGAAGGGCACGGCAGCGAGCCGCGCGATCATCTGCCGGGTCTCCGCGGTCGCGGCGCTCTCGCCGATGTAGGATTCTGGAGCGTAGCGCTTGCGTCCGGCGCGACTTTGGCTCGTGAGCCGCAGCTGCGCCTGGGCGCTGCGCCGGGCACCGGCAACGATGATCTCAAGCCGCGGCAACGGGCACGGCTTCTCCAGAAAGTCATAGGCACCGAGCCGCAGCGCCCGCACCGAGTCCGGGACGCCGCCATAGCCCGTCAGCAGGATCCACTCGCCGGGGACCTTTTGCTTGCGGGATTCCTCAAATAGATCCAGCGCGTTGCCGTCCGGCAAGCTCATATCAGCGAGGGTCACCAGCGCCTCGAAGCGGTCTCCAAGCACGACTTCCCGCGCCGCCTGGAGACTCGCGGCGATCTCGACATCCCAACCCTTGCCGGCGAAATGCCGCGCGAGTTCCTTGGCGAGTGCCGACTCGTCCTCGATGATCAATAGGGAATTCGACATTTGGTTGATCCGGGATGATCCGATCAGAGCGGCTCGCCCCGCACCCGCTTGACCATGTCAGGCTCCGGTCCGGCCGCCATGCCGTTGTCCGCGGCGTCCGCGATGTCGAACAGATCCACGAGGCCTAGCAATTCACCGTTCGCCTGGACCACCGGCAAGACGGTCGCGCGCAGGTTGAGCATCTGGTCGCGCACTTGCGTCAAGCTGTCTTCCGCACGGCAGGTCGCTGGATCGGGCCACATCAGGTCGCGCACCGTGCGCCGATCCGGGTCCAGGCCTCCGCCGAGGGTGCCCGCCACCAGATCGAAGGCGGACAGCATGCCGACCATTTTTTGCTGTTTCACCACCACGGGCATCACCGACGTCCTCTCGCTGGCCATCTGTTTGGCAGCGCTACAGAGCGTCGCATCGGGAGTGGTCACCGCTGGATGTCGTTGCATGGCTTGGATCAGTGTCAAGCTGGCCTCCTCGGAATGCTCGGTTCATTGTCGCTCGCCCTGCGAGCGTGTGCGGATAACCTTTATGTGTATGCAGATTCCGCACTGACAAGATGCACTGGCATGCTCCCGTGTGCATCACTTGCGCAGACCTCCCGGCCGACGCTGCCGTGTGTCGTTGCGCGCGAAGGCGCGGTAGGCCAATAGCCAGAAGGTTGCGAGCATGAACACCGCAACGGCTAGCAGGATCAGGCCAACCACAGTGAGGTCTGAGTCCAGCAGCGGGCCGAGCAGCAGGAAGCCGGCCCCCACCAGCGCAAACAGCAGACTGTAGGCGAACGTGGGCTGGCTGCAGCAGATGCGTGCCTTGCGCCACCAGGGCAGTCCTTGCCAACCGGGGATGGGCTGCAGCCTGCGCGCTTGTTGTTCGGCTCTTTGCATGATCTACCCCGTGATGGTGTCGTCGGGCTCCATGTTCTCCATGTAGACGCGCGCCTCCTCGCCCGGATCCGGCAGGCCCGCAACCTTCCAGGCCTCGACGAGCCCACCAAAGAGCTTGTCGACACAGCCGGACCCAAGCGCCAACTCGCGGCAGATGTGTCGCTGCAGCGGCAGGTTGCCCTCCGCGAGCCAGCCGGTGCGTAGGCGCTCGATCACCCGCCAATGCGCAACGGCGAGGTCACCGACGCCGAGGCGCCAGGCCATTCGATTCGCCAGGTGCGCGTGCCAGAGCACCGGGTCGATCAAAAACCCATTGGTATCCAGAAAGCCAGAGTACTCGTCCTCTCGGTTGTTCAGGGCGGTGCGCTTCATACTCGCTTCATCATTTCGGTTAATCATTGCGGTGCGCCAGCGGCGTGCTGGGGCTCAATCAGTTGTTATGAAAACTACTATGCAATGATCACACCAACTCGGCCCGGCCTGCTTGCGGCAGCGTTGGCCCCTGTTGCCGATGCTGCGGTTTGGCCTCAGGTTTGCAATCCTCATGTTGCAATACTCACGTTTGCAATAGGTTACGAGCGACGAACGCGGCCGTTCCCTCTGCCGTGTTCTGTCCAACCAACCCGAGGAGTGTCCACGATGCTCGAGCAGAAGCGACTCCATGCACGATCCATGGCCAGTCTGGCGGCCATCACCGCAGCCCATCAACCTCGCAGAGGTTTGTCATGACCAGCCCCATCTACATCCGCGCCCGCGATCCCGACAACGGCGCCCGCGTGCTCGATGAGTTGCTCACGCTTGGCGTTCCCCGCAATCGGCTTGAGGTCTATGGCCGACAGATCCCGGCTGGACTACGGGTCCGGGCGAGACGTTGGCGCAACGCGGCCGCGACGCTGCAGGGTGCAGCGGCGCTCGGCGCAATCACCTTACCGCTGCTCGGCATACTCATTATGCGCGGGATGGCCCCGGTGAGCGGCCTGTTGCTGGCCCTGCTGGGCGCGGTTGTCGGCGTCCTCTCAGCACAAGCCTTTCTCCACCGCACCCAGGCAGCCCTCGGTCCGCAGCAGGAGTCGCTACGACGCGGCGACCTGATGATCGTCGCCAACCTGGATCGATCGGAAATGCAGCGCGTCGAGGCGCACATCACCAAGCACCACCCGGAAATCCTGCTGCTGGGGCGCGACCCCGCTGGCTCCCCGCCGTTTCCCTAAGTCAAGGCCGAGATGGGAGTGCGACGGAACGCCGGCAGATCAACTCAGAGGTAGCACCATGGCCGCTCCAACACTTCCCGGCTCACGCCAACCGCTCTCACGGCTCAGCCCCGGCGGGCACGGACCGCCCTGGCGCAATTACGCCATCGCCCTAGTGGCCATCATCGGCCTGGCGGCCGTCCTCAATCTCTTCGTCGGCCACTCGCCCACCGAGCTGACCTATACCGAGCTGAAGCAGGCGGTGCGCCAGGGCCGCGTCGCGCAGGTCACCTTCCACGAGGACCGCATCCGCGGCCATTTCTATGCCGGCGAGGAACCCGCCGCCATCACCGGCGACGGCGGCGACCAGACTGAGGACAACGCAGCGACCGGTGCGGATCAAGCCCAGAACGGCGAGCAGGACGGGGATCAGGCCGTGGACGGGGCCAGCAATGGGGTCAGCACAACCGCCGCAGAGGCCGGAGCGGCCGGCGAGCGTGTGTTGGGCGCGCCTTTGACCAGCACCAAACCGCAGGTGAGTGACCCCAAGCTGCTGGAACTGCTGGAACAGCACGGCGTCGAGGTGGACGCGAAGCCGGCCGGAGCGGGGCTGTGGGGCCAGCTCCTGATCTCGTTCCTGCCCTTGATGCTGATCCTCGGGCTCTTCCTATACATCAGCCAGCGCCTGCAGCAGCGCATGATGGGCGGCCCCGGCGGCAAGGGCGGCGGCATCTTCGACTTCGGCAAGTCCAACGCCAAGCGTTTCCGCGCTGCGGACAGCGACGTCCGCCTGGTCGACGTGGCGGGGCTCGAGAACGCCAAGGCCGACCTCGCCGAGATCATCGATCACCTGGCGGACCCCGGCCGTTTCCGCGCCCTTGGCGCCAAGATGCCGAAGGGCGTCATACTGGTGGGCCCGCCCGGCACCGGCAAGACCCTGCTGGCGAGGGCCGTCGCCGGCGAGGCGGGGGTGCCCTTCTTCAGCATCTCCGGCTCGGAGTTCGTCGAGATGTTCGTCGGCGTCGGCGCCTCCCGGGTGCGCGACCTGTTCGAATCCGCGAAGAAGGTCGCCCCCTGCGTCATCTTCATCGACGAGATCGATGCCGTCGGCCGTACCCGCGGGGCCGGCATGGGCGGCGGTCACGACGAGCGAGAACAGACGCTGAACCAGATTCTGGCGGAGATGGACGGCTTCGAGCCCCACGAGGACATCGTCGTGCTGGCCGCCACCAACCGGCCGGACGTGCTGGATAATGCACTGCTGCGACCAGGACGCTTCGACCGCAAGGTCTACCTGGAGCTGCCGGGCCGCGAGGCCAGGCGGGCGATCCTCGAGATCCACGCACGCGATATCAAGCTCGCCGACGACATCGACCTGGAGCGGCTCGCGGCACGCACCGTCGGATTCTCTGGCGCGGAGTTGGAGAACCTCGTTAACGAGGCCGCGCTGCTCGCTGGGCGCCAGCGCCGCAAGGCCGTGGACATGCAGCTCTTCGCGGCTGCTCGCGACAAGCTGGTGCTGGGTGCCGAGCGGGAGCAGGGTATCAGCGACCAGGAGCGCCGACTGGTGGCGGTGCATGAGTCCGGCCATGCCCTGATGGCTTGGCTGCTGCCCAACGCCGACCCGCTAGACAAGGTAACCATCATCCCGCGCGGGCGTGCCCTCGGCGCCACCGAGCAGGTGCCCGATGAGGAGCGCCGCACCTACCGCTCCGCTGACCTGCGCGACCGCATCGGCGTGATGCTTGGCGGTCGTGTCGCCGAGAAGGTCGTGTTCGACGACGTGACCACCGGCGCCGAGGCAGACCTGGACCAGGCCACCAAGCTCGCCCGCCGCATGGTGAGCCACTGGGGCATGAGCGACGCCATCGGCCCCGTCTCCTTCAAGCGCGGCGAGGAGCACATCTTCCTCGGGCGGGAGATGGCGCAGGCCACGGAGTTCAGCGACGCCACCGCCAGGCGCATCGACGACGAGATCACCAGCCTGATTGTCGCAGTCGAGGGGCATGCACTGAAGCTGGTGCAAGAGCACAAGGACGCGCTGGGGCGCCTTGCTGACCGGCTCCTGGAGGCCGAGACGCTGAGCCGCGAGGAGATCAAGGAGGTGCTGCACGGGGACGGTGACGCGCGGCACCTGCGCACTGCTAACGCGTGAGCCGGGTCAAATACCGCGTTGGGTGGGGCATTTCACTGCCTATCTCGCCCATGCAGCCGCGGCCCACCTGGGCTCGAAGCTGTTCGGCCTGTTTGCCCTGTCCGGCAAGGCCACGGCCTTCGCCGCGCCGGGATTGAGGCGCTTACCGGCCGGTGGCGTTGCGCCGCCGGCCGCGCCGGTCGGCGATAAACCAGGGCGCGTACAGCACCAGGAACGCCAGCAGCGCGAGTCCCAGCAGACTCAGCCAATACCAGGGCCAGGGCCCAAGCCAATCCATCAGTGAAGGCCTGTCCGGCTTGGCCATGAGGTACATGAAGTTGGTCCCCAGTTGAAGATTGGCCACCGCGACCAGCACCGCGAACGCCAGCGTCATCCCGGCCGCGCGTGGAATCGAGGCCGGATAGGGCCGCAGCCGGTAGACGATCATGGCATAGCAGACACTGACCACGACCAGGCCGTGGCTCAAAAAGAACAGGATGTAGCGCAGGGACGGAAAGCCCTCCGCCAGGTCCGGCGTCAGCAACGCCTGCGTGGTGGCAGAAAATGCCCAGAAATAGATGATCTCAAAGACGCGCGGGCTACCGGTGAGGAGCACCCAGGCAGAGAGGAGGACCGCCATCGCGCTGAGATCCAACGGCAGCAGCTCCGCCCCCAAACCGTATCGCGCCGCGACCTGCCAAAGGTGCACAGTCTCCTGGGCCAACAGCAGCAGTGCCAGCAGCCAGGCCACCGGACGCGCCCAATCCGGCCGCAGCCGCCGCACGCCGAGCGGCAACAGGATCGCGAGCACGCCGACGACCAGGAGGCTCGCAAGGTGGGCGGTTCCAAACAACTCGAACGTTTGCTGCATCGCGGGTCATCCCGACCTTGCGGCCAAGGGGTGCGCCCGGCGCCCGCCGGGCGATGTACGCTGCACGCGCAGACCGTCAACGCCCGCCGGCCGCGTCATCCGAGCCAGCGCTGCTGGGTCCGCGGCGCAGGTGTCCGTAGTGCTCGTCGACCCGGGCCGCGAGGTGCGCCGACAGCGGCCCATCGCCGTCCGGGCCCGGGGCGTCCTTCACCTGCGCGGCGCCGGCACGGGTGCGCACCGTGCGGGTCGCCCAGTCGATGCCGTCCACGAGTTCGACGGGTAACAGCACGCGCTTCGACAGCGGCAGCCATGACCTGTCCACGACCACGTAGTGCAGCGCCCAGGACGTGTTGTCGATGATCAAGTCGTCGACACGGCCGACCCGCGTGTCGACGGGATCGCCGCCGCCGTCGGCGCGCGTGGCGAGGACGGCGTAGCCCCTGAGTTCGCGCACCGAGCGCAGCCACACGCGGTTGTCATCTTCGGGCACCACAGGTTCGGCACGGTCCGGCGCCTCCGGCACCGGCTCGATCAGCATCTCAGAAGCGCCGATCATCGACGACGGTACCGGATAATCGCCCCAGAGTCCGCTGCCAAGCCAGTAGTGCGGGAGCGCATAGAACGCGTTGAAGCTCTGCTCGTAGCGGCGGGAGACCGGTGCGTCCGCATCCAGCGGGGGGCTCTGCTCAATCTGCTCCCGGGTCAGGCGCACCGGCAGTCGGCGGGCCGACCAGTCGGGCGGGTCCAACTGCGCTGGGGACACCAACACCTTGCGCCCCGGCAGCCAGGTGCCGGTGTCGGCGACCATCCAGCGGACGGCCCACTGGGATTCATCGAGCAGGAAGTCCCGGCAGCGGCCGATCTCCCCATCCATGGCATCGAGCCGATAGCCCTCGGGCATGGCGAGCGCGATAAGCATGTTGACCTCCGAATCGTTCAACCTAGAAGCGGCAGTTGAACGGCCCCCAGGGTGCGTCCCGCCGTCCGGCAAGGCACAACGAGGCGGACGAGTGATCTCTTCCAACCCGTTGTCACGCAGCCGGGCACCGCGCTGGGCGTGCCCCCTGGTTGGGATCAGGGGGCCGTCGCGACCCGCACCCGAAAGGTGATCTCGAGGCGAGCGCAGAATCCCCGACCAGTCGATTACTTGTGTGATGCACGAAGCGGTCAACTGCCGTTTCTAGGTTCATGAGCGCGGCTGCCACCGGCAACCGCGGTGAGCGGCGCCGGTCGCGAGTTCAACCGTGCTTGGTGGGCACCGGCGCCTGCCGCTCCGGGGCTCCCAGGCTGTCCAGGCCTTGCAGCGCCTCGGCCAAGGTCTGGCCGAGGCTCGCGCCGGCGGAGGCCATGCCCTCCTCCTCGGCGACCATCTGCTCGCGCAGGTCCTGTGCCCACTGCTCCAGCACGGCGATCTTCTCGCTTCGGCTGAGGTCCTCGCGGGACAAGACGTCGCGCGGGTGCTCCAGACCGAGCGGCGTGCTCGCCGACTGGGCTTCGGTTCGTGGATCGGTGTGTCGGTTCATCGGTTGGCTCCTCCGCAGAGGTTGTCAGTTCGCCGCCCCGGGGCAGTCAGTCAGGCCGCAATGGCCAACGCCTCGCGCTCGATCTGGTCGCCGGACAGGCGGTGGCGTTCCAGCAGCTCATCAGGGCTAGCGGAGTGTGGCTCGCCGACGACGCCGAGGTGGAAGATCCGCCCGAGACGGCCCACCTGCGCGGCCACCGCGTCGCCAAGTCCGCCGTCACGGTTGTGGTCCTCCACCACCAGCAGCGTACCGGTGGCCTCGATGGCAGCCTTGAGCGCCGGCACGTCCAGCGGCTTGACGCTGTAGGCGTCGCTCACTCGGGCGGCGAGCCCCTGCTCTCGCAGGCGCTTGGCCGCCGCCAGGGCCGTGTGCACGGTGATGCCGGCGGCCACCAGCGTCAACGCATCCTCGTCCGAGGCCAGCAAGGTCTTGCTGCCACCGATGACGAAGGTCTCGTTCCGGTCGTAGACCGGCCGGCAGCGCTCGCCGCGCCATCGCGCCATCAGGTGGGCGGCGGCCGATCCGGCGCGGCGGACTTGTCGATTTCTTTCGCCAATGCAAGCACCGGACCCGACGCAGCACCGAAGGCAGGCGCCCCCCCGGCCGAGCGCCCGCCCCCGGGCCGCCCCAGGCCGCCCCAGGCCGCCCCAGGCCGCCCCAGTTCGGCCGCCGACCGCTGCCGGCACTCGGTGCCTATGCACCGCACGATGGTTGATATGCACAGCCGATGCGGCGCTGACTGCACGCCTCACCACCCCCCGTTCCCACCCCCAGCCGAGCCCCGCCCGGCGCAATGATCCCCATGAGCAGCAGCGCTGGGTGCCTGGCGCGGTGCGTCCGTGGCTGTCGGCACCGTGCTTGCGTGACCCCGGTTGATCACCCGGTCGGTCCGGTCAACGTCTTTGGACGACAGACCGAACCCCGCCGGCCGAGCCATGCCCGCTGAAAGGAGCGTCCAATGCACAATCCGATGATCGAACCCATCGTGGCACTGATTGCCGGGATCCTGATCCTGGTGCGCCCATCACTGCTCAACTACATCGTCGCGATCTACCTAATCATTGTCGGCATCGTCGGTATCCTCGGCCTCGTGAATCCCTGATCTGAACCCCTGATCCGGAAACAGACAAACCCGGAACGATCCGCAACCGCGAGGCCGCGGGCCTCGACGATGCCATCTGGCAGTGCATCGACGCCGCCGCCTTGGCAGCGGCCCGCCGAGCGCCTGACCGCGCGCCGGTTTCTCGAGATCGACAGCCCCTACGGCATCGGTCTCACCAGCCTGGAGGGCGGCACCGAGGCACGCATCACCAACGCCGAGCCCGATGCGCTGGCCCTGGCACCGGAGCGCGACAACGCTTTGTTCCGCCGCGCGGAGGCAGCGACCTGCGGCAGGTCGACCACCTGCGCAGGCTATGTGAGGCGGGGCTTTACAAGGCTCCGGTGACAGGCGGAGTCCTAGTAGACACTCGCGTCGGCAAGCTCACTATCGGCCAGGATCTGCGGTTGGGATTCTCCGCCAGCGACGGCGTGCATCTGAAGCTCTTTGTCTCCGAGAGCCTGGTGCTGCTGCTGGACGACCCTGGGGCCGTCTGCACGCTGGCACCGGAGGCGGGCTGATCTCGCCGGAAAACCAGGTCCACTTCCCAGCGCCGGGGCCCTGCTGTAGTACCCATCGCCGTCATCTGCGGCCACGGCTACCGCCCCTCCGTTGCAGCCAGCGGGCTCTCGTTCTGCGGCCACCGATGGGTCCCCCTCGTGCTGGGTGGCATGAGCGACTGGCAGGCGGAGGAGTTCAACATGACGGACAAGTCCGATGACACATGAGCACGACAAGCCAGGGGCGGAGCTGGCGCCGACCGGACCGGCGGTGCCAGCTACCGCGCCCACCGCCCCCGCCGAGGCCCGCCGGGTGATGCCGCCTGAGCCGCTCGAATGCGTCCAATGCCGCACGGAGATCCCGGCACACGAGGCGCTGGTGCCGGAGGGGCTGGACTACATCCTGTACTTCTGCTCCCCCGGTTGTCACGAGGCCTGGGAGCAGGCGCGGGCAGAGCAAGAGACGGAGACGCAGACAACCGAGACGCAGACAACGGGGCCAACGCGGATAGAAGGTAAAAGCAAGCACGCTGACCGATGAGTAAGGAGAGCAGCCATGACAACGCCTCAGAAATCGCCTTCGATAACATGAGTCGAGGATATCCTGCTGCAGTGGGCTAGGGCATGATTTTTGCCTTTCTATTGTTGCAGCGATTAAGACTGCACCGTCAATTCAGGAGTCCTGTCATGAACAAATTGCTACAACGTATCACTGCCTTATCCATCGCTTTGTCCATGAGTGGCATCGGCGTCGCACTGGGTACCGAGGCCACGACGGCCGACAGCGAAGTTCCGATGGATCAAGGTACCTACCTTGGGACGCCTTGGGTCAGCGGTGGTGTGGGGATATCTGCCCGTGACGAGTTGCTGCAGCAGTATGACGATTACAACCTCAGGCTCGAGTTCGCGGTTGCGGAGGGAAATTATCTGGCCGGTATCGAGGTAAGCATTACCACGCCTGATGGCCAGCCGGTGCTCAGGGCATTTTCCCCTGGACCCTGGTTGATAACCAAGCTTCCGGCCGGCCGCTATCAAGTCGCCGCAAGCGGCTTCGAGGAGACCTTCGTCCGCGACGTCACGGTGCCTGCGCAAGGGATGGAAACCGTGATCTTCAATGAGTGGACGAGAGCTGGCGTGGCTGAGGTCACTCCCGGTCCGGGCTATTGAGAAGCTGCTCAATAGGGAGCAAAGCATCATGGCGCCGCGCTCGTGATACATCTTGGGACGTCCAAGGCGCCAAGCGGAAGTAACAATCCCCCGGCAGAGCCGGGGGGTTGTCCGGTTTATTCAGTCCCGCAGGACCTGGTCGGCCCGGCGCCGGAATGCCTGCACCACGTCCTGGGTGCGGCGGCGGAAGAAGGGGCCTACTGCGGCGGCCGCGAGCCCGCCGCGCAGGGCGTAGTCCGTCCAGAGTTCCACCAGGGTCCCGCCTTCCGCCCCTTCCTCGAAGTGCCACACTTGGTGCAGTCGCTTCAGAGGTCCACCCTGGCCATGGATGCTGATGCGCTCGGGGCGTTCCAGTACCGCCTCCGTGCGAAAGTGCAAGACGATTGGCCCGATGCCTAACGCTTGCTGGACCTGTCGGCGGTTGCCCTGCTGACTCACCACACGGGCGTCCTGCCAGCCGGGCACGAAGTCCGGATAGCGCTCGATGTCGGCCACCAGGTCAAACACCTCGGCGCGTAGGTGATGGACGGTTTCACGGACGGTAAAGCTGGGCATGGGATGGTGTGCTCGGCCAGAGTCAGCAATTGACCAGATCAAATCTGGTTGGAAGCAGCGCGTTGGAAGAAGTGCGAAAGCGCGTCGGCCGTCTGCTGGATCCCACCCGAGTCTCCAATCGGCGAGGTCGCGCTCGCAGTCCGGCTGGACCGGTGCCGTTGCGAGGTTCAATCTGCCAGTGCCAGCATCCGGCGCCGCAGCGCATCGGCGATGCGCTCGGCAGGCGTGTCGCCATGGCCTTCGGTTTCTAGTGTCTGCGCCACCGCGACCGGGCCGATGCGCAGCACGATCCGCCGGCGCTTCGGCCACCAGGCACCCGGCGGCAGCGCGGCGCCGGTATTGCGGATCAGACAGGGGACCACGGCCGCCCGTTGCGCGCGGGCGAGGGTGCCGACGCCGGGGCGGAAGGGCTTGATCGCCTCGCCCGGATGGCGGCGCCCTTCCGGGAACCACACCAGCATGCCGCCACGGGCCAACGCAGCGGCTCCGTAGGCGAGACTGGTGACGGGGCGCTTTGCCGGTGCCACCGGCAAGACACGGAAGGCGCGACTCACTGCGCGCATCCAAGGCGTGCTGAACATGTGCTCGGTGAAACCGCCCCAGAAGGTGTTGCGCCGCTGCGCCGGCGACAACACCGCCGCGATCGCGATGGGGTCCAGTGCGCTTTCGTGGTTCGGCGCCAGGATGCAGGGGCCGGACGCCGGCAGGTGCTCCATGCCGGCGGCGTCGAGCCGGAACCACCAGCGCATCACGCCGCGCGCCAGAACCTGCAACACCGCGGCCAGCAGCATCGCGGCGCGGCCCGGCGGCGCCAGCCGCTCCAACTGCTCGCCATCCAACATGGCCTCGGCCTCGCCAAGTCTCGCCTCCAGGTCCTCGCCGCTGGAACCACCGGCCTCGGTGGTACCGGCCGCGGCCGCCTCCCGCAAGAGGTCGCGCACGCTCTCCACACGACCGATAGCGTCCTCGTCCAGGGCCAGCCCCACGGCGTCTTGAAGCTCCAGGCCAATGGCGACCCACTCCAGCGAGTCCACGCCGAGATCGAGCCGAAGGTCTGTGTCCGGCTCGATACGCTGGTCCTCGAAGCGCTCGCCGAGCCACGCCCAAACCCGCGACGCGGCGGGGTCATCGATCAGGGTGCGGTCGTCCGGCGCGAGGTCGCCGCGCGGTATGAGGCCGGCCGTCGACGGCTGCGTCCGACCTAGCCGCAGGGCATCGAAGCGCTCGCGGAGCCGCTTGCGGCGCAGCTTGCCGAGCCGGGTGCGGGGCAGCGGCCGGCGGTCGATCTCGATGCGGCTCGGCTGCTGCCAGCTCGGGGCATCCGCGAGCGCCGCGCCGGCGGCCTCCCGCAGCCTCTCGCGCAGGGTCTCGGCGTCGGTGTTGCGGGCAGTGTCGCGCTCCGGCACCAGCACGGCGGCGAGCGCGCCGTCGTGCTCTAGAACACCGGCCTCGGCGATGTCCGGCCATGCAGCGAGTCTGGCCTCCACCGCCTCCGGGTCGACGTTCTCTCCGCCGGACAGCACGATGCGGCTTGAGGCACGCCCGCTCAGGTGCAGCCAGCCCTCAGCGTCCAGGCTGCCGAGGTCGCCGGTGCGGAACCAGCCGTCGTCGGTGAAGGCATCGCTACTGTTGGCGTCGGCGAGATAACCCGAGAAGACACTCGGCCCGCGCGCCTGGACCTCGCCGATGCCGCTGTCATCCCCCGCATCGGCGCCGCCCGCGCGCTCGCCGATGCGCAGCTCCACCCCCGGCAGCGCCCGGCCGGCACTGTCGAAGCGGCGCTCGCCCGGGTGCATGATGGTGAGGATGGGCGCGGTCTCGGTGAGGCCGTAGCCGGTGGCCACGATCCAGCCCAGCCCCTCCAGCCTGGCAGCGAGGTCGGGGTCCAGCGCCGCGCCGCCGGAGACCAGCAACCGAAGCCGCGGCGCAACCCGCCGGCGCAACGGCGCGAACAACCCTCTGCCCAGGTGCAGCCCGGTGTGCCGCCGGACGGCCGTGGCGAGCCCGAGCAGGCCATCGAAGGCCCAGCGCGCGGGACGACCGAAGGCAACGAGGCGCCGCTCAACCGCGCCCAGCAGCGCGGTATAAAGCCGCGGAATGCCGAGGATCAGGGTCACCTCGCCCGCATCCATGGCCCGGGCCAGCGCGGGCCCCGTCAGCGCCTGCGGCAGCACCACGGGCACACCACAGATCACGGGCACCAGCAGCCCCAACGAGAACGGGTAGACGTGGTGCAGCGGCAAGGGCAGCAGCACGCGATCGGCCTTGGTGAGGATACCCTCGCCGAGCAGCGCGGCGACGTTGGCGAGCAGATTGCGATGAGTTAGCGGGACGCCCTTGGGCAGCCCAGAGGTGCCGGAGGTGAAGAAGAGCACCGCCTCAGCGTCCGCGTCCGGCACAGCGGGGAGTTCGGAGGTGTCCGCCTGCGGCTGTGCAGTGGCCTGCAGGTCCGGGGGGCCGGCGAGATCAGCCAGCGTTCGGGCTGCGCCGGTGCGCGGGTGGTCGTCCGGGGTTCGGTCCCGATCGGCATCCCGCCCTGCATCGACCCCCTCCGCGCTATCCGCGACCACGGCATTCCCGTCCAGCAGGATTGGCTTTACGCGTTCACCCGTGACCGCCTCCGCCAACTGCGCGGCGAGGTGCGAGGTCGTGAAGGCCCAGCGCGCGCCACTGCTGGCGCTGATATGGTCGAGGTCCGCGGCATCCGCCTGGCTGTCCACCGGCACCGGTACGGCACCGAGGCGAAGCAGCCCCAGGCAGGCAATGACCCAGCGGGGCGAGTTGGGCGCATACAGGAGCACGCGCTCCCCGGGCCCGAGTCCAGCGGCCTTGAGCCCGACGGCAACCCGCATCGCGGCATTCGCCAGGGCCGCACCGGACCAGACTTCCGCCGCCGAGTCCTCGGCATCCGCTCCAGGGCGCGCCAGTTGCACCAGCGCGGGCTGGCCACCGCGGCGGGCAAGCAGCCCGACGAGTTCTGCCAGGGTATCCACGGGCGCACTCAGTCGAGGACGAAGGTGACCTTCATGTCCACACGGAAGGCGCTGACCTTGCCGCCGTCGACGACAACCTTGTGCTCTTTGACCCAGGCACCTTGGACGTTCCGCACGCTTTTTTCCGCCTGCGCGACGCCTTTCCTGATGGCATCCTCGAAGCTCTCAGCGGACTCGGCAGTGATCTCGATCACTTTGGCAACAGACATGGCTCGCTCCCGGTTCAGTGGTGTTCTGGCTGGTGCGGACGCAGAACTGCGCCCGCTTCTTCCTGACCCAACCAGCAGGTGCCGTGCCAAGCAAGCTGACTGCGGCTCGCTGGCCGCCGTGCGCGAGACGCGGGTCATCGCGCAGCGCGTTCGTCCGAATCGCCCTCGATAAGCAACCGGATGGCAGCGCCGTATCCGTGGCAGCCAGCGGACACACTACCGGTGCAAATCACCCGATGGAGCGTGGATTACAACCAGCGTCGTCGTGGACCTTGTGCAGCACCCTTGGCGTCGCATTGACGCCCAAGGCTCGGCGGCTTGGGCTGGCAGGCCACCACCGCACCCTCACAGACCTTGGCACGTGATCTGCTTACGGGATTTGGAAATGCCTTGAAAGCCCGCCGGCGGAAGCCCGAGGAGAGCATGCCGAAGGCGCCGAGGCGGCCATCGTCGGCGTGTTCGTGGGGAGGTACGGAGGGCCGCGAGGGCCGCGCATGGCCTGAAGCCCTTCTGCGCGGTGCAGTTCTCGGGCTTCAGCGATCTCGCCATGCACCAGCAGCAGCCCTCCAGCGCCCGCCAACCCTCCGGTAATAGGCCTACAATGAGAATCTTGGTCGCCGAAGACAATCACATCCTCGCCACCGTTCTGTCCGATCACCTCGCCGCGCGCGGCCACGAAGTCGTGCCGGCTTATGATGGGCGCTTAGCGTTGATTTTCTGTCATCAACGGGACTTCGATGTCATCGTCATCGACCTTCTGATGCCCGACATCTACGGGATCGACGTCCTCGAACAGCTGCATGCCGAGCAGCGCATGCCCCGGGCCATCCTCATCACCGGCTTTCCGGAGCTGCTCGACGAGGTGTCGTCGAGGCTCGCTGTGATCGGCGTCCAAGACGTCGTCCGAAAGCCCTTCCTGTTCAAAGAAGTCGACGCGGCGCTGGCGCGACTGGCGCAGTGAGATGCCAGTTGATCGGTGAACCGCTCGCGCTCGCGCGTCCGCGAGACTTCGGGTGCTGAGGCAGCAGCGCGAACGCGAGCGGCTTCGAGCGGCCTTGATCGTTATCGCGGCCAGCGGCTCGGGCGCCTCGCGTGCTCAGGGCTTCCAGCCCTGATCACATCAGGCCAGGATGGCCTGACGACGCAGTCGGTCGCCGGGGTGGCCGGAGTGACGATCGAGGCCCTTCGAGCCGGCCAGGTGCAAGGCGGCGTCGCGCAGCTGGACGCCCTGCTCGGGGCCGGTGCGAAGCGCGGCACCAGTCTCGGAATCCTCGGCCTGCCCGGCTGCGGGAACTCCGCCTCGGTTTCGCCTCAGCAGCAGCCGAGCAGCCTGAACAGCGCGGCGGACTCGACGGGCTTGACCAGATGGCAGTCGAAGCCGGACTCGGCCGAGCGGCGGCGGTCACTTTCACTTTCCAGACTCCAGCCGGACAGCGCGATGATGCGCAGGCTCTCACCCTGGGGCAATGCGCGGATACGGCGACAGGCGGCATGGCCGTCGAGGCCGGGCATGCCGATATCCAGCAGCACGATGTCCGGTTGCTCGCGCTCGACGGCGGCGACAGCTTGCAGCCCGTCGTAGGCCTTGATCACGGCATAGCCGGTGATCTCCAGCAGCATCGCCAGCGACTCGACGACGTTGTCGTTGTCGTCGGCCACCAGGATGCTGGGCTTCCCGCGCCCACCGGATGCCGGGGCATCGGACGGCGGCACGGCATCATCCCTCGCAGCCACTGGACGGGACGCATCCCCCGATGCGGAGCTGGGCGCCATCTGCCGGTGGTGAAGCCCAAGCCTTGCTGCGCCACCCCCGAACGGGCTCTGGCCGGGTCCGGGGCTGCTGCGCACCGATCGCTTTCCTGATTCCCCGAACATATCAAATCACCCCTGCAGGTCGACGGCATGCAAGCCGTTTCCACTGTGTCTGGCCTGTGCTGAGTGTGTGCTTTGGCAGCTCGCTCGGCGAGCCAGCGCGATGCTTGCTATCCCAACTATACGCACTCCTCGGATCGACGTGAGATGGAGACGGCCGACGCAAGCTGCGCCGGGCGGCTCAGCCGACGCCGTGGTGCTGCACCGCCTGCACCTCGTCGTCGCGGTAGTGCGGGTCCGTCCAGCAGCAGGGCAGCGGCTCGCCGGACGGGAAGCGCAGCTCCGCCTTCTCGAAATGGGCGGGGTCCTGTGGCTCCTCGCCGTAGTGCATGCGGGCGATGACGCCCGGGCGGAGCGGGTTGTACAGGTCGGTGAGACCGAGCACCTCCACGAGCTTGCCGGATTTCTGGTCTTGCAGCAGCATGGCGACCTCCTTCTTCTGTGACCGGCTTCTGTGCCCGGCTTCCGTGAACGCCGGTGCGGAATTGGCCGGGATGTTTCTTCAGCGTCTGAGGCAAAGGCTCGCTAGATCTTCGTCTCTTGCGCCGGGTTCTCCACTGGCTGCGGTACCAACGTGTCGCGGTAGGCGTGCCAGGTGCCATAGCCGAGCCACGGCACGATGACGACGAGCCCAAGGAACCAGAGCCTGATGCCGATGCTGGTGAGCAGGAACAAGAGCGCCGCCCACACCAGCATGCTCGACCAGTTCTCGCCGACCGCCCGCCAGCTCGCGAAGATGGCGTTGAACACGTCCACGCGCTGATCCACCAGCATCGGCAGCGCCAGCGCCAGCATCCGGAACAGCACCAGCCCCAGCGCCAGCGCGATGCCGCCGTAGGCGAGCGCGAAGGGCCAGCTCTTGCCGAACATCACCGGCAGCGGACGCACCTCGCCGTAGGTGGGGGTCACCTGGCTGAAGAAGCCGCCGAAGGTCAGGTTCGACAGCATGATCCAGTTCAGGAACACCAACAGCAGCACGAGCCCCAACAGCGACAGGCTCGAAGCGTTCACGGACAGGATCTTCAACACCGTGTCGTCATCGCGCTGTTCCTCGCGACGCTTCGCCATCGCGATGAGACCGACGGACAGAATCGGCGCGATACTGAGAAAGCCGCCGAACAGGAAAGGCATCAGCACAAAGCTGCTGGCGCGGTAGGTCAGGTACACCATCAGGAAGGCCAGCGCCGCGACACCGGCGCCGTAGGTCAGGCTGACCCGAGGCATGGCGACGAGGTCAGCGAGGCCGCGGGAGAGCCAGGTCAGTGGCCGCAGCGCGTTGAGATGCGAGATATGGTAGGCCCGGCGCGGGATGTGGGCCGTCGACAGGATGTAGGTGCTCATGGGGAACCTCCGGGTGTGCTTGACTTGGTGCAAGTGCCAGCGCCGCGGAGCGGTCACCGGCCAGATACCGGAGGGAAAGCAAGTGGTGCACCAGCGGGTGGGGCCAAGGGGCGAGGGACGCGGACGATAGGTGAGGGTTGAGCAACCAGGGGTGATGGGCGACGCCGATGGGTGCAAATCCCCCCGGCACCAGCTTATATCCCCCACCGGCTCAGAGCCGGCAGGCGGTCGGCATTGCTGCCGAGGGTTGAGATTGGCTGCCCCGGAACTGTGCTGAGTGTGCGAAGGGCAAAGAAAAATGCCCAGTGGGAAGAGGTTGACTTTGAGCGCGCAGAACTGCGCTTGCCGGATACCAAAGCGGGCCGAGTCCATTACATCCCGCTAAGCGCTGCGGCACTGGCGCTGCTGTGCGAGACGCTACGACCCCTGACCTCCTGCCTGGTCGCAGCCGTCGCGGGGCATCTGCGGAGGTCAGGGCGAACGAACGGTGACCCCTGGTGAACATCAACAAACCGCAGGAGCGAGTGCGCAAGGCGGCCGGGGTCGAAGATGTGCGTCTGCATGACCCGCGACGGACCGTCGGTTCCTGGCTTGCCCAAGCGGCAACAGCTTGCACCTGATCGGACGGGTATTGAACCATTCCTACCAAAGCACGACTGCCATCGAAGCGCGGGTCCGCGGTCGGCCAGGGCCCCGTGCGCGTGGCCCTTGAGCAGCACCCTGCCCGCCTCACGGCGACGGCCAGTCAGTTGCCGACTGACGAGGCCGAGCCGCACGCACCCCCTTCCAACCAGATCAACCGTAGGCTCGCGGAGTAAACCATGTCTCAACCGACCTATCTGATTTCCAAACGCACACGCCCGATGTGGGATTCGTCGCTTGCGCCGCTGGATCTCGAGGAAGAAGCCGGCGTGGAGATTCCCCTGTTGGGCTACGTCAGTGCCGGCCACCCGGTGGAGACGCCGGAGGACCAGGAGACCATCACGGTCCCGCGCCACATGATCCGCAAGCACAGCTATGCACTGCGCGTCCGCGGGCACTCGATGACAGACGACCAGATTCAGGACGGCGACATCATCATCATCGAGCAACGCCAAACCGCGGAGAACGGGGAAACCGTCGTGGCCCTGATCAACGGGGAGCGGGTGACGCTGAAACGCTTTTATGTAGAACGCGACGGCGTGCGTCTCCAGCCGGCCAACCCGGCGATGCAACCGATGTATCTGCGCCACGATGAGATCGAGATCCTCGGCATCGTCTCCGGGGTCGTTCGCCTCGCTCCCTGAACGGCAGTGAACGGATGATCCTAGAAGCGACAGTTGAACGGCCCACAGGGCGCGTCCCGCGTGATGTCCGGCAAGGCACAACGAGGCGGAAGGGACGCCCGCTGACGCCCCGCCCCGTTCGCCTCGGTATCCGCCCTGCTCGCCGCCCTGTTCTTCATGGCG
>REDK01000184.1 GCA_007693535.1 Chromatiaceae bacterium | reverse complement strand
CCGCAGCTCCGCTTCCCAGAATCGGCGATCGAAGGACGCATTGTGGGCGATCAGCGGATGGTTGCCGACGAAGTCCGCAACCTCGGCCATGACCTGGCTGGCCGGCGGGGCCGTGCGCACCAGCGCGTCGGTGATCCCGGTCAGCTGCGTGAGGAAGGCCGGGATGCGCCGACCGGCGTTCATCTCACCGCGATCTGGCCCGGTCACCGGCCGGCGACACCGTGCGTCCGCGCGCCATGCTGAGCGCGGTCCGGCCCTGGGCCCCGCGCTGGCGCCAGCCCGCATTGCGGCGAGGTCAATCATGGTCCCGCCGGCACGCTTTCCGGTGAACTCCTCGCGCAGTTTTAGCCCCAGCATCGGATGCCCTCTATTGGCCGGCGCTTCCCCTATTCTTTGGTTTATGTGTGATCACAACTGATCCAGCAAACACGCGTTCGTCATCGAATCTTCAGCACGACTCGCGTCCGTGCCAGACCCGCAGGACGACGACTGCGCTCACCCTCACCGTGTACCTTACGAAGTAGTCACCGGCAACAAGCTCGCGGACATCGGGCGGCGCCTCGATCTCTTTGCCCAGCGCAGGCTGGTCCCGAAGCAAGCGGATTGTGCGCCCCAGGCGCTTGCTGACGCGAGCGGCTGCCGCCGGGTCGTGCTCGGCGATGAAATCGCGCAGGCGCCGCAGATCCCGTGTGGCGCTTGCCGTGAACTGGAGCCGCTTCAACGGGGCGGCTCATGCTCGTTCTCGGAGCCCCAGCTGTCGATCCAAGCGAGCACCTCATCGCCATCGACGACTTGCCCGGCATCCAGCTCGGCCAAGGCCTCGCGCGTTTCCTGGTCACGACGCTGCCGCAGTTCGTCGCGCTCCAGGTATTCACGCACAGCATCGTTGATGATCCAGCCCTTGGAGCGGCGCAGGCGTGTCGCCGTGTTATCGAGCCGCTGAAGCAGATCGTCCGGCATCCGGACACTGGTCATCCCCATGTCTCAGAACCTCAGTTCGCGATAATGCACTGCATTGTAGTTCTAGCGCCGTTCCGCTGTTGGACCTCATGATGAGCACCGTCACGACTCGGACGCGCCCCAGGGCACCGCCGGACTCATCCGCGGCACGATCGGGGATCTCGCGGCGGTGCGCGAGGACGACGACCGCGACAAGGGCGACTTCCGCTTCCAGGTCGTCGTCCGCGGCCGCGACAACCTCGACCATCAGGACATCTCGGGGACCTATCCGGTCATCGGACCCTGGCGCGAGACCGGCCTGATCCTCGCGACCGAGGCCGGCCCCCGGTCCCTGTGCGCCGGCAGCCTGTGCAACTGGTACAGCAGCCACACCAAGCTCGAGCGCGGCGAACCGATTCGCACCTCGACGGCGGCGGTGCGCGCTGCGCGGATCGAGGTCGCAACGCTGCGCGACCAGGCCGCGATGCTCGGGACGGTCGGCGAGGTCGTGCTGATCGGCAGCGCCCAGGCCGAGGGCGTGCGCCCGCAGCCGCCGACCCTCGAGGTGACCGGCGACCGGCTGACCTTCGTCTACGCCGACCCGGCCCAGCTCGACGCGCTCGCGGGCCGCAGCCTGGCGCAGGTCGCCGCCGGCTGGACCGCAGTCTATCCGCAATAACGCCAGGCGCCGCGCTAGTATGCCGCCGAGCGCGAGGCGCGAAGGGCCGGGCTCGGGATCTGGCCGGAGGAGGGGGACTGGCAGCGGCCGTGGGTGCACCGGCGGAGATAGGGGTGGGTGCGGCGCGGCGGCTGTCGGCCGGCCTGATAGGATCGGATGCGGATGAGGTGGGTGGCGGCAAGGGGCCGGGTCCGGTCACTGGCTCATCCGACCTGAGCGTCCGGTCAACGCGGGTTGCGGACTCCGGGGGCTGCTCACGCCAGCGATCCCTGCACGCGGATTGCTGCCGCTGGCGGCAGCGGCCTCCAGCAGGTCAAAACGACCCACAACGCACGTTCGCTCCGCGAGCAACGACCGCCGCGAAACAAGCCAAAGCGGACACTGCGAGAGCTGTTTATTGCATGACTGGAACTCCCGATCGCGCGCCCACGAGTCGTCCCGACGGGGGCAATGGATCGGGGCCGCCCTGGCCTGCAGTTGCCTTCTGTTCCGCGGCTGTGTGCGACCGCGGGATGCGGTTTGGTTCCCGGCCCAGTCGTCTTGCGATCGACCGCCTGCGGCCCGAAGCGGAGTCATTGAATCGTTTTCCGTTACAATCCAAGCCGATCCCTTCCCAAGCTTCAAGAGTCATGACCAAAGCCGAGTTCTATCGCACCGAGACAGACCGCATCGAATGGAAGCGCTCGCCTCAGGACAGCGATGGCATCCTGCGTGCGGCCTGCGCCCTGGCGAACGATCTCGGAGGGAGCGGCGAGCCGGGCCGGCTGGTCATCGGGCTGGAAAAGGACGGCTTCCGGCGCGGAGTCGACGCACAGCGGCTGGATCAAATTCAGCAGGACCTGTCGAACCGACTGCGCTCGACCAAGATCCAGCCAACGCCAAGCTTCGACATTTCCGTCGATCACGGGGATGATGGCGTCACCCTCCTGGTTATCACCGTCATTCCTTATCCGGTTCCGCCGGTCGTGATGATGGATGGCATTGCTTGGGTGCGCCAAGGCAGCTCCACCCGACGTGCGACTCAAGCCGACCTGCTGCGCTTGAACGAGCGTCGTCCGGAACACAGCCAACCCTTCGATCTTCGCCCGATCGCCGCGGCAACCCTTCAGGATCTCAACCTAGGCCTGCTCCGAGCCAAGTACGAGGCCGCGCGGGTCGAAGACCTTGACGAGGAGACCTTTCCCGGCTTGGAGCAGTGGCTGACTCAGCGTCAGTTGGGCCGTCCAGTGGCCGGGATCTGGCGCCCGAACCCGGCGGCACTCTTGCTCTTCGGTGTGAGCCCGCAGTCCTGGCTGCCCGGGGCCACGGTCGAGTTCGTACGCTATGCGGGACAGGACGTCGACAGCGAGGTGGTGGCCCGCAAGACGGTGGCTGGAACCCTGGCGGATCAGCTGGAGGGAGTCTGGGCGCAGATGACCGCCCATCTGGCCTCTGTGCCGGATCATCGGGAGAACGAGGGCATCGTCGAGCGTTACCTCCCGCAATATCCAATCGACGCGCTGAAGGAATTGGCTCGCAACCTGGTTCAGCACCGCCTGTACGAAGGGACTCACGCGCCCGGACGCATTGAGTGGCTCGGTACGCGCATCGAGTTTTCGAATCCGGGTGGCCCCTTCGGGCGCGCGAGCGAGGGCGAGTTTGGAGAGCATTCCGACTACCGCAACCCCATCGTAACTGCCGGCCTGGTCGACATGGGGTATGTGCAGCAGCTCGGACGGGGCGTTCGGCGCGTGCGATTGCTCCTGGAGCGAAACGGCAACCCGCCTCTGGAGATCGAAAAGGATGGCTTCACGCGGTTGATCCTGAGGACTCGGCCATGAAGTCGGTCGTCTTCTTCAACAACAAGGGGGGCGTCGGCAAGACGACCTTGACCTTCAACATTGCCCATGTCTTGGCTGGACGTGGGGTGCGGGTCGTCGTACTCGACTTCGACCCACAGTGCAATATCTCCGCGATCTTTCTCGACGAGATCCGACTGTTCGAGATTTGGGAGGATGGCCGCAGCGATGGTACGGTCACCGGCTGCTTAGAGCCGGTGCGGAGGGGTAAGGGAGACGTGCTGCCGCCGCGCTTGGAGCGCGTTGCCGATGGACTCTGGCTGCTTCCCGGACACCTGGCACTCAGTCGATTCGAGCAGACCTTGGCGGAAGAGTTCGCCAAGACGCTGGCCTCGGACAACGATCGGGCGCTCGATGTGACGACGTCACTCGATCTGCTGTCGAATCTCGCCGCCGAGCAGGTGGCGGCGGATGTGATGATCATGGATCTTGGCCCCAGTCTGGGTGCCCTCAACCGGGCGGCGCTGCTGGCCTGCGATCACCTGGTGCTTCCGGTGGCACCGGATCTGTTCAGCTTGCAAGGGCTCCGCAACGTCGGGCCGACCTTGCGCGAGTGGCGGCGCGATTGGGGCACTGTCCGTGAGCGAGGTCTCACCGGTAAACCCCAAGAGACCTTGCCTCCCCATGATTTCCTGCCACTCGGTTACATGGTTCAGCAGCATCTGGCCAGGGCCGATCGACCCGTCGCGGGTTACGCCCGTTGGGCGCAGGCCATCCCCGCCGAGTATCGCCGATCTATTCTGGATGAAGCGCCTGGTCAAACCGCGGCCTCCTTCGACAAGGACGAGCATTGTCTTGCCCTGATCCCGCACTACGCGAGCCTGGTCCCGATCGCCCAGCAGGCACGTAAGCCGATCTTCGATCTCAAGCAGGCCGACGGGATCGGTGGGGGGCAGATTCAGGCCGTGGCACGCTGTCGGGACAACTTCAACCAAATTGGCGAGAAGCTGTTGGAGCGGCTCGGGATCGACGTGCCTTAGTTCGACGATCGCGACGGCCGGTAGTCCTCGATAGCCATGAACGCGGGCACAACGCCTAAGTGTCGCAGCCCAGGGGGCGCGAAGACGCGCATCCAAGTATGTGGGAACACATGCGGGACGCCGTGAGTCAGTGGTCGTAAGGTCGCGCCGTAACTGGCCGACGCATGACGAACAAGACAGGTGTTATCCCCTCTCGTTCAATGCCCTGTGTGTGAGACATAGATGTCTCTCGGTTGCTCACTGGTCAGCGGCAGCTCTTGACCGAGGCCGGGGTATCGTCATGCCTGAGCCCGGTGACCGCAATGGAACATCACTGCCGCTCAGAGGGGTTACCGCGAGGGGCGGCTCTGCGTCCAGAGCGGTCGCTCAGGATTAGGCGTCGAGCGGCAGATCTGGGTCGCCAGCCGACAGTCACTTCGCACCATCCCGATCACCTCCACAGCCAACACAACCAGA
>REDK01000107.1 GCA_007693535.1 Chromatiaceae bacterium | reverse complement strand
AGCAGGTCCCAAGGGTATGGCTGTTCGCCATTTAAAGTGGTACGCGAGCTGGGTTTAGAACGTCGTGAGACAGTTCGGTCCCTATCTGCCGTGGGCGTTGGAGACTTGAGGGAAGCTGCTCCTAGTACGAGAGGACCGGAGTGGACGTACCTCTGGTGTTCCGGTTGTCACGCCAGTGGCACTGCCGGGTAGCTATGTACGGACGGGATAACCGCTGAAAGCATCTAAGCGGGAAGCCCCTCCCAAGATAAGGTCTCCCTGGACCCTTGAGGTCCCTAAAGGTCCGTCGAAGACTACGACGTTGATAGGCGGGATGTGGAAGCGCGGTAACGTGTGAAGCTAACCCGTACTAATTGACCGTGCGGCTTGACCATATAACACCCAAGCATTTTGGGTGCGACAACGCAACGTCCCAGCGCCCTTCGCGATCACACCAGATATAGGCATGCCGGCCACCGCGTCGGTCTGCCTCCCTTTTTCCTGGCGGCCACAGAGCACTGGAACCACCTGATCCCATCCCGAACTCAGAAGTGAAACGGTGTATCGCCAATGATAGTGTGGGGTCTCCCCATGCGAAAGTAGGTCACCGCCAGGGTTTAATTCGACATGCCGGGTAGCATGAGCATTGTGACTTCCGGCTAGTCAAATCAAGCGATATAACGGGCCATATGGCCCGTTTTTTTTTGGTGGAGTCCCCAGGGGGGCCGCCACAAGCATTGGTAACGCTTGAACCACCCGAAAGGTGTTGAACTGGCGCAGCGACAACGCCCTATTTGCGGCTCGGTCAGATACGTCGCTACTTGCGCATCACGTTGCTGCAGGTAGCGTTGCGCTCGGCTGTTGCTGCGGATCTCGCGGCCCGGGAGGCTGCTAAGGTCCTTACTCAGGCATCGATGCGGTCGACGTCTACAGCCACCGTAAGATTGTGTTCGCCGCCGCCATAAAAGACACCGCGAACCGGGGTCACATCCTGGTAATCGCGTCCAATCGCAGTGGTGACGTGCTGTTGGTGAATCAGGCAATTGTTGGTCGGATCGAAGTCTACCCACCCGTCGCCCGCTGCGAGGCCCGGAACAAAGACGCCGAACCAGGCATGGGAGGCGTCTGCTCCTCGCAGTTTCGGCTGCCCTGGCGGCGGCAAGGTTTCCAGGTAACCGCTGACATACCGAGCTGGTAGGCCGAGACCGCGCAGTGCCGCAATCGCGAGATGTGCAAAGTCTTGGCAAACGCCACGACGATGCTCCAGGACCGAGGCTAACGGAGTAGCGACGGTGGTGAAACTGGGGTCATATTCGAATTCAGCATAGATCCGTGCTGTCAGCTCGGTGGCTGCTTCGAGAATTGGCCGCCCGGGTGTGAACGACAGGCGTGCGTAATCTGCTGCGGCGGGACTCAATGGCGCAACCGGGGAGGGGAGAGCAAAGATGCGTGCAGCAATACTGGGTTCGCTGAGGTCATCTGCCAGGCCGTCACGCACTTGCTCCCAGGATGGGGATTCGTCGAATGGCGGGACCAACTGGTCCTGCACCTCGACCTCACTGGTTGCGGTGATCTCGAGGGTGGAATGGGCCAGTTGTACCGAGAAGTAGTTGACCCGGTTACCGAAGATGTCGGTGTGCTCCCGTGCGACCGAAGGCCAGGGAGAAACCCGCACCTGTGCTGAGAGGCACTGCTGATGCGGCATGTCCCTGGGCTTCAGATAGGCGATGCTGTGACATAGGGACACGCTGTCCACATACCCGTAGCGGGTCACATGGATGATGCGGTATCTCATTGTTTGAACCCATTGTCACACGTGCTGATTGCGCGTCGATTCCGTATTGTCTGCCGGTGTTCGATGAGGTTGTGTGGTTGTTCCTCGTGGCGGAAATACTGGGCGGTCAGCGCGTCGGATAGGTCGGACATATCGCCTTCGATACTGGTCAGCAGTTCGGCCAATGTCTCCCGGCGCTTGCCATCGGGACCGGCTTGGGCAAGCTGGTGGATTTCGGCGAGTCGCAGGTCTGCCAGTAGCCGCAGTGACAGCTTCTGTGCCGGGGTCCGGCGTGGAGTCATGCCGTCGCGCGGCATTTCGTCGATCAGCCGGGCAAGCTGGGCAATCTGGTAAGCGAGCGCGCGCGGGTTGGTCTCATCCTGCAGTACCAGATCGAGGAGCGCGCCAACCCGGGTACCGGCTTGATAGCGCCGACGATAGGTGATCAGGCTGTCGGTGACACCGAGGACGGCCTCGACGATCATCCCTTCGCCCTGTTCAGGAGCCACGGTGACAAGGGTCGAGCGGAGCAGGGTGGCGGTATTGATTCCCCGTTCCAGGCGGCGACCTGCCTCAAGGAAATGCCAACCCTCGTTGTGGGTCATGTTTTCGTTCGTGAGTGCCGAAAACGCCACCAATGATGTGATCAGTGGGTCAAGCACATCCAATGCGTTGGCAAGGGCTTGCGGCGGGGAGCGGGTGAGCACCTGCAGATGGTGTTCGATGTCGTTGATGATCCGCCAGGTATCAGCAGAAAGGCGCTCGCGCACCGACCAGGCGGCATGGTCGAGGGCCTGCAGGGTCTGGGGCAGGCCGCCGATACGCTCGATATCGCTGACTAGGCCAAGCAACTCCGGGGTTGGGTCCAGCAGTAGTGCAGCAGAGCCATCGCCGACAAAGCCAGGATAGGTCTGACTTTGATGGGTGAGGGCTGCTAACAGCAATGGCAGGCAGCAGTCACTCGCCGTGGTATCGGCAAACGTGTTGCGCTCGGAGAGTTGAATGATGCCGACCCGCAGCAGTCGCACCAGACCCTCCGCGCGTTCAGCGTAACGGCCAATCCAGAAGAGATTGTCAGCCACCCGCGAGGAGACCTCGCTTTCCTTGACCACCGCTGGTGCGGCGCGGTCACTGGCTACCAGGAGCGTCTCCTGGCGCTCCGGCTCGGTCGCCAAGACCCAGGTATCCTTGCCCAGCCCGCCGAGCTGATTCGACACCATCGGTGTATCGGCGCCCAGGGCAACCCGGCTCAAGCCGCCTGGCATGACGGTGTAGCCTTCTTCTTCAGCGACCATGAAGCTGCGCAGCACAAACGGGCGCGGTTCGATGATGCCGTCGATGTAGGCGGGGGCAGTGGAAGGCGTCACCTCCTCCTGTGCCACATATCGGTAAGGCTCGGCGCGGATGGCTGCGACCAGGCGTTCGCGTTCGGCTGAGCTGAGCTTGCGCCCGAATTGGCAGCGTTGCCCGGCCGGGCTACCGGCACGCTTGATCACCAGTCCTTCTAGATTCCCGATCACGAAGTCGCGATCCGCGCGCGTCCCGCACCACCAGGTGCGCAGATGAGGGAGTTGCAATTCCTCGCGCAGCAGGTGCTCGCACAGCCGGGGCAGAAATACCATCAGCCCGGGGTGCTCGAGGACGCCGCTGCCGAGCGCATTGGCGACGGTCAGATTGCCAGCCCGCACCGACTGCAACAGCCCGGGCACGCCGAGCAGGGAGTTTTCGCGCAACTCCAGCGGATCGCACCAGGAATCATCCACCCGCCGCAACAGCGCGTCGATGCGCTCCAGACGGCCCAAGGTCCGCAACCATAGGGCACCGTCGCGGACCGACAGGTCGCCGCCGCGCACTAGGGTGTAGCCGAGATAGGTGGCCAGGTAGGCATGCTCGAAATAGGCCTCGTTGCTCGGTCCCGGTGTGAGCAGCGCCACCCGGGCATGATCCTCGTGGCGCGGTGCCAGCCGGATCATCGCCCGTCGCACCGATCGGAAGAACCCGGCCAGCCGATGGACATGGGAGTCGCGAAACAGGCTTGGGATCACCCGCGACAGGACCACCCGGTTCTCAAGTGCATAACCGGCGCCGGATGGGCTCTGGGTGCGGTCGCCGATGATGCGCCAATGACCGCTGGGGTCCCGGGTGAGGTCGGCGCTGTAGAAGACCAGAGGGCGCTCGGCGGCGACCGTGGTGCCATGGCAGGGCAGCAGATAGTCTGGATGTCCATCCACCAGTTCTGCGGGGAGCAGACCCTTGCTGATCAGACTGCGGGCCCCGTACAGATCCAGCAGGATCGCGTTCAGCAGTTCCGCACGCTGGATCAGGCCGCGTTCGAGTTCCGCCCATTCCTCGCCGCGCAGCAGCAGGGGAAGGGGGTCGAGTTCCCAAGGACGGGAAATGCCTCGTGGATCGCCATAGACGTTGTAAGTGACGCCATTATCGCGGATGAGTCGGCGCGCTTCCTGCCAGCGCACGTCGATGCCGTTTGGCCCTAGCTTGCGCAAAGCATCCAGCAGGTAACGCCAGTGCGGCCGCAGTGCTCCGTCGGTGCCGCGCATCTCGTCAAAGTGCCCCGGCGCCGGCAAATAGGCATCTTGCAGCTGCGCCTTGACAACTGGCGCGGCTGGATTGTTCAGGGCCATGGCGACGAGTCTCGGTCCGGGCGTTGATGACCCATGATTAGACACGCTTGGCGCATGGCACCGCAAGGTCGACGACGGGAGGTCCTCCTCCTGGACGTGCGGTGGGTGCGCGGGGCCGTGTCCGCGCGGCTCCTGGCAGCGGCCGTTTGAGCCGCTTTAGCTTGGAAGCGGTTCGGCCCTGCCGCCAGCAGGGACGCGGGCCGGCGGGATGTCTGTTGGTCAACCGGCCAGCATGTTGGCCACCTGTTCAAGACGCGCGCGAACCTCTCCTGCAAGCGCGCCGATCTGCGGATTATCTACCAGCCCCAGGACCGCGCCCGGATCCATGAACAGCACCGAGATGGCGCCATCCTCTTCTTCGCGGACAACAACGTTACAAGGTAACAAGAGGCCGATGTCCGGTTCGGCGCTGATGGCCTGCTGGGCCAAGTGCGGATTGCAGGCGCCCAGGATCCGATAGGGGGGGTGCTCGACGCCGAGCTTGGCCTTGAAGGTGGCACTGACGTCAATGTCGCTCAAGACGCCGAAGCCCTCGCTCTTCAAGGCCGCGGTGACCTGCTCGATGGCCTCATCGAAGTTGGCGTCGAGTCGCTTGGAAAAGCCGTACATCGTTATATTCTCCAGTCACTTGCGTAGATCCACACATAAAGTTCGGTCGCCTAGCCGGCGCCGCGCCGGAGCTGCCAACCGGTTGCCATGATGCCGTGAATCGCCCGCCACAGGTCGACCGGGTGCCCAGTCACTCGCGAAACCACCTGCGCCGGGACGGCGGCGTGTCCGGCCACCTCGGGGGGAGGCGGAACTCCAGGGCGGCGGTGTTGGTCAGGCGCTGACCAGGGGGTAATCCAGTGTCCCGATCGGTGGCCGTTGCAGCGGGCGCCGAGGTCGCGGCATCAGCCCGGTTGGCCGGAACATGGTCCGCGCCATGCTAGCGGACCATACCCCATTGAACCTGAGGAACCGATCAGCCGTGGCTCCGGGTTGACATAAGGGCACCCGACCGACCGCACCACAGGACTGTCCGCCCATCGACGCAGAGGTAGTGAAGAAATCGCCGACCGTCACAAGGGCGTGTCCGGGGGGGCGTCCGCAGGAGGTCGGCGGTCTTTTCCCAAGCTCTCGCCTGTGCCTGCCAGATTGACGCCCACACGATGGTTTGCAACGGGTGGCCGGACTGGGCCAAACTGTCAGCATGCGTAAACCCATGCCCATTCTACTGCTGATGATCACGGCCATGATCACACCGACGCGCGCCGCCGATACCGGCCTGATCGACGACTTTACTGTCCGCGATGGGCGGTCGCGTCTGGGTACTGCCTGGCGTCTAGCCACCGACCAGGTGATGGGCGGCGTGTCCACTGCCAGGATGCAGTGGCGCGAGATCGACGGCCGGCATGCACTCTGCCTGTCCGGCGACGTGCGCCTGGAGAACAACGGCGGCTTCGTGCAGATCAATCTCGATCTGGCCCCTGACGGCACCTTGGACGGTCGACGATTCCAAGGCATTCGGCTCGTGGTGCAAGGAAACGGCGAACGCTATCATGTTCACCTGAAAACCAGCGCGACCCGGCTGCCGTGGCAATCCTATCGCGCCACCTTTAATGCCGGGCTCGGTTGGCATGAGGTGCGATTACCTTTCGACAAGTTCGTACCCCACCGTCTTGTGCCAGCCCTAGACGTTGCGCGCCTGCGCCGGCTCGGCGTGGTTGCGATCGGGCAGCCTATGCGGGCAGATATCTGTGTTGCCGAGATCGGCTTCTACGGTGCAGGGGATCAGTGAGCGGCTGCATAGTCGCCGTCGCCTGTTTGCCTGCTTGCCATTGTAATCCGGTCAGGGTGGATTGCGTACAGGTGCACGCTGGCGGACCCGTGTGAAGCAGTCCGTCTCCAGCCCGTTGCGATGCAATCTAGACACGGCAATCCGGCTCCGCCCTACCCTTTGCCCCCAATTGCTGCTATCGACCAATGCCCGCATTGCGCTGAGCGTGTTGGCTACCTGACAACGCTGATGCGCCCGCAGCCATGACCCGGGTTTTCTCCCTGCCCTGGTGGATGACCGAATTCCCCACTGATCGGGATGAGTTGGGTAGCTAGTTCCTGCCTTGACATCAACCCGAGATGTGCGAGACTACGAATGGCGCGCTCCCGGCGTCAAGCAACCATCCCAACGCTAAAGACCAACTGCAACCTCCTTTCTTTATCCGCGCTGACCTCCGTCTCCTCGCCAGTTTGCGCGACCGGCACCCTCTATCCGGGTCTGTTGTGCTGCGCCAAGCTGGCGGTTGCACAGGCCCTGCTGCTGCCTGTGGCGACCGTGTATGAGCCTGCTGTCCTCCCCTACACGGTTGGATTTCCGCGCTTCACCAATCCATCCCGGACCCTGCTGTCCGGCACGACGCTTGGCTCCCCGCCTGGTTGCGGGAGCAGCCATAGCCGAGGGCTTGCTATGAATGCCGAATCCATCTTTACCAAGCAGTCCCTGCCCCAGGGCGTGATGTTGAATGCTTATCCCGACAGTATCGGCTCACGCCTGTCCGATGCGGTGGCCATGCTCAAACGTCCCGAGTGCCATGGTGCATTCTCGCTATTCTATATCCTGCCCACCTTCTTCAATAGCGATCTCGACCGCGGCTTTTCGGTCATCAACTATGATCTCAACGAGGACCTGGTGAGCCCCCAGGACCTAGTAGACCTGCGCAACCTGAACATCATGTTCAAGCTCGATCTGATCTTGAACCACCTGTCGGTACGCTCGCCGCAGTTTCAGGACCTTCTCGTCCACGGGCAGGATTCCGAATACAGCGATTTCTTTGTCGACTGGAATGAGTTCTGGCATTCCCACGGCACCTTGGGGCCAGATGGGTGCGTCATTCCACAACCCGAGTATCTGCAGAAGTTGTTCATGCGCAAACCAGGCCTTCCGGTGATGAAGGTCAGGTTTCCCGACGGCTCAGACCGGCTCTACTGGAATACTTTCTACCAGGATATCTTCCATCGCGAACTGAGTTCGCAGGACCTGGCTGCCATTCCTGGCATAACTGCCGATGAGGCCGCAGCCATCGCCGAACTGGTGAACGCAGCGATCCATGCGCGACAGCCGTTGGACCAGATAGACCTCGGAGCCTGGTCGGGTTTTCAGGAGCCGGTCATGGCGATCCTGGAAAGTCGACGCGAATACCTCGGGCAGATGGATCTTAATGCGCGCTCAGAGAAGGTCTGGGACTTCTACGACGAGACCCTGCGCAAGTTGCGCGATCATGGGGCAAAGATTGTGCGGCTGGATGCCTTTGCCTATCTGCACAAGGAGCCGGGGCAGCCCAATTTCTTCAACCGGCCCGGAACCTGGGAGTATCTTGAGCGGCTGAAGGAGATTGCCCGCAAATACGACCTGATCATCTTCCCCGAGATTCATTCCGAGTACGGGGCCGGACTCCACGAAGAAGTGGCAGAGAAGGGCTATCCCATCTATGATTTCTTTTTCCCGGGGCTCGTGATCGATGCGCTTGAGCGTGGGACTCGGGAGCATCTGCTGGGATGGGTCACCGAGATTGCCTCCAAGGGGTTGAAGACTATCAATATGCTGGGCTGTCATGACGGTATTCCAGTGCTCGACCTGAAAGGCAAGGAGATCGATGGGATCGTGCGCGCTGGACTGCTCACCGACGAACAGATCGACAACATCATGGCCCGTATCACCGAGCGCGGGGGGCGGGTCAAGAGCCTGTACGGTCCGGATGGCAAAAAGATCTCCTATTATCAGGTGAATGCCACCTTCTTCAGCGCTTTGGGCGAGGACGAACGCAAGTTGCGTCTGGCGCGGGCGATTCAGTTATTCATGCCTGGCATCCCCCAGGTCTGGTACCTGGACCTGTTTGCTGGTTGCAACGATTACCCCGCGGCCGATCGTGGCGGGGCTGCCGGCCATAAGGAGATCAACCGCACCAACCTGAGCTTGGAGGCGGTGGAAGCGGGATTGCAGCGACCGGTCGTACTTGACCAACTCGAGATGCTCCGGCTGCGCAACAGTTCACCGGCCTTCGATGGGATGCTTGAGGTCTGTGATGAGGGCGAGGCGCATCAATTGCAGTTGGCCTGGCGGCATCATGGCCACAGCGCCACCCTGATCGCGGACCTGCGCGACCACACCTTCCGTATCGAGCACGAGGATGGACTCGGTCGGCATGAGGTGTACTCCTATGCCTGAACTGTAGGCAAGGGCGATGCCGGTCAAGATCACATGCACCCTGCCCAGTTGCTACGGCGGCTGTGGTCTGCACGGTGTGCGCATCATCCATCTGCAACAGGCTGATGGCCTGTGGAAGGCAAACGATGAAGGTATTGGCAACCGATCTGGACCGAACCCTATTGCCCAATGGCCGGTGGCCGGCCGACGCTGGGGCGATCGATCTGTTCAATGAGTTGACCGTCAAGCACGGTGTGACCGTCGTCTATGTGACGGGCCGTAACCTCGATCTCGCCCGGGCCGCAATCTCCGAATACGGGGTGCGGCCGCCAGATATACTGATCGGCGATGTAGGAACCTCGATCCGGCGGTACGACCAGGGCGACTGGACCTTCGATGACGGCTGGGTTACCCATGTGCAGGAGGCAAGCCCGCGCTGGGATGCGCAAGCAATCAAGGCAGCGGTTGACGACATCCCGGGGCTGGTGGAGCAGGGGCAGGAGCACCTCAACCAGTTCAAGCAGAGCTACTTTGTCGACCACGCCAGCCAGGCCGAGATCCTGCAGTTGGTAGAAACCCGCGCGAAGGGCCGCTTCGACGAGGTCATCGTCTATAGCTACGACTCCCAGAGTGGCGATGGATTGCTGGATCTGCTGCCAGCCAGTGCCACCAAGCAGACGGCATTGGAATTCGTCGCCGAGGCGCTGGGGGTGGAGAAGCAGTCGGTGGTGTTTTGCGGTGATAGCGGCAATGATGTCTTTCCGCTAACCGCTGGCTTTGCCGGTGTGCTCGTGCGCAACGCTGACGAGCAGTTGGTGGCACAGGTCCGCCGGGCGATGGCGAGTCAGCCGGGATTGCGGGTCTACCATGCCCAAGGAGGCTTCATGGGGCTCAGCGGTTATTACACCAGCGGAGTGATGGAAGGGGCCCATCATTACGGGCTCTGGTGAGCCCGGCTGCGCTGGGATGCGAGTCGCCCCGGACTCCTCCTGGCTAAACCCGGACAGCCTCCTGGCCATCTCCTGACGCTTCGGCATGAAGGAAATGCAGCAGTATTCAGGGTTTCCCGCCGCGCGGGATGCAAAGACTGTTTGATCGGTTTTGGTTGCTTAGGAGCGATTGCAAACGAAGAATCCTGGCGACCGCAGCAGCGGGTGCGGTGCTGATTTGCGGCCAGGATGGCCGATAACCAGCCTCTCCCTAGCGCACTGCTGACGGGGATGCCAATTTGCTTGCCAGTGTCGCGATTGCGCGTCGGTCGGGTTTGCCGGAGGCCAGGAGTGGCAGCGTTGGGCAGGTTAGCAATAGACGCGGTCGTTCGCCGCTGGTCAGATGGGTTCGACACCAATCAGTCAGGTCTGCTGGGCTGATTGGTCCGGTGTAAAGAAGCACCAAGCGATGTCCCCAGGCCGGGTCGGGAATGGCCGTGAGCGCGACCTCGCCGATATTCGGGGCCATGGCTAGCTGTGTCTCCAGTATCTCCGGCACGATCTTCACGCCGCCGCTGATCAGCACGCCGTCCGCGCGTCCGAGCACCCGCATCCGTCCACCTGTCGTCAGGCAGGCGAGGTCCGAGGTTTGTAGCCAGCCGCCTGGCAGCAGACCTACGCCAGCCTGGCGCATGCGATTGGCATAGCCGGCCATCACCATCGGGCCGCGGATGCGCAGGCCTGTCGTTTGCCCTGTCGGCGTTTCGGCGCAGCCGGTGGTGCCCGCCAGTTCTACGCCAGGCAGAGGTAAGAGGTCCGGCAGCCTGCCATTCGCGTCCAGCCATGCACCGGCAACCTGGGAGCAGGTCTCGGTCATGCCGTACCCCAGATAGACCGGCCAGCCGGCTGCGGCAGCACGGCGCGAGAGGGTGGGGCTGAGGGCTTGACCGCCCAGCAGGACGACGCGCAGGGCCGGCGGTACGGCGATCGCTGCGGCCACCAGCCGGTCCAGTAGTGCCGGTATCAGGGACAGATGGGTGATGCGATGGCGTGTCAGGGCAGCGGCGACCCGAGCCGCGTCGAACTGTTCCTGCAGGACGAGGGTCGCCCCTGCCAGAGCACAGCGATGGGTGATCGCCAAGCCGCCGATGTGCTGACGGGGCAGGACCGCGAGCCAGGCATCGCCGGGTCCAAGTCCCAGTCGGGCGTTAATCAGGTCGCAGGAGACGAGCACCTGCCGTTGCGTCAGCATCGCGAGTCGGGGCGTCCCGCTGCTTCCGCTGGTTTGCACCAGCAGCGCGAGGTCGTTGCTGCCCTGGACCCGTGTTGCAGTGGGCGTCCCAGTTGGCGTCCCAGTGGGGCGCAATCGGCCTGGTGGGCATTGGTCCCGGATTGGCACCGCTGGTATCGACCCCGGTTCCCAGTACCATTCGGCACCAGTAGTTGCCACCAGCGCCGCGCGCTCCACTCCCGTCAGGTCGGTGCGCACCGGTAACAGGGCAGCACCCAACTGTGCGAGGGCATATTGCAGCAACACCAGCCCCAGCGCCGGGGCAACCGGGGCGAGCACCACCTGATTGATCCGCAGACCCTCGTTGGCGAGCCGCCCGGCCAGTGCGGTTGCCGCGGCGGCCAGTGCTGGATGGTCCCAGCATCCCTCGGCACCGTCCAGTACCACCCTGGTGGCAGCATGCCAGGGGGCCTCGCGCCAGGCCGGTATGATGGTCGCGGGCGCTGACACGGATGTGCTCAAGGTCGCGGCTTGCCGGCTGCCGATGCTGCCTGCCTTAACGGCGTGTGCGGGTGGCAGTTTATACTCACCGCCCAACTGATCAATGGAGCCCTCAGATGGCACGCAACCCAGTCAACAAGGTGGTCCTGGCCTACTCGGGTGGACTCGATACCTCGGTGATCCTCAAATGGCTGCAAGAACAGTACAGCTGCGAGGTGGTCACCTTCACTGCCGACATCGGTCAGGGCGAAGAGGTGGAGCCAGCCCGCGCCAAGGCTGAGGCAGCCGGAGTCCGGGAGATCTATATCGACGATCTGCGCGAGGAGTTCGTGCGCGACTTCGTCTATCCGATGTTCCGCGCCAATGCCCTCTACGAGGGCGAATATCTGCTTGGCACCTCGATTGCGCGGCCGCTGATCGCCAAGCGCCTGGTGGAGATTGCCGCTGCCACCGGGGCTGATGCCATCAGCCACGGCGCTACCGGCAAGGGCAACGACCAAGTCCGCTTTGAACTGACCGCCTATGCCCTGAATCCCGAGATCCGGATCATTGCCCCGTGGCGGGAATGGGACCTGCTCTCGCGCGAGAAACTGATGACCTATGCTGCCGCGCATGGCATCAGCATCGAACAGAAGCGTGATGGCACCAAGTCGCCCTATTCGATGGACGCTAACCTGCTGCATATCAGTTACGAGGGCTATGACTTGGAGGACCCCTGGGTCGAACCGGGTGCCGCCATGTGGCGCTGGAGCGTCGCCCCGGAGGCGGCCCCGGACCAGCCGATCGAGGTCACCCTTAGGTTCACCCGCGGCGATGTCACTGCAATCGATGGCGAGGAGCTGAGCCCGGCGGCAGTGCTGGCTGAACTCAATCGCCTTGGTGGGGCACATGGCATCGGGCGTGCTGATATCGTGGAGAACCGCTACGTGGGCATGAAGTCCCGCGGCTGCTACGAGACCCCGGGCGGGACCATCCTGCTCAAGGCGCATCGGGCGATGGAATCCCTGACCCTCGACCGCGAGGCGGCGCACCTCAAGGATGAACTCATGCCCCGCTATGCGGCGCTGATCTATAACGGCTACTGGTATAGCCCGGAGCGGCAGATGCTGCAGGCCGCGATCGACCAGACCCAGATGGTCGTCAATGGCGAGGTACGCCTGAAGCTGTACAAGGGCAATGTGATGCTCGTCGGCCGGCGCTCAGAGCACGATAGTCTGTTCGATCCCAGCATTGCTACCTTCGAGGAAGATGCGGGGGCCTATGATCAGGGTGATGCCACCGGCTTCATTCGTCTCAATGCGCTGCGCCTGCGCGTGGCCGGGCGGCGGCGTGGTTGAGCACCGAAGTCGGGTCAATGCCAGCTCAGCGCTGGTGCCGACGCTGGGGCTGATGCCGGCGCCGCTGCGGTGATCGCCTTGACAGCGAACCCCGGTAGCGACCGCTCCGCCAAGGATGGCGATGGCGGCATGGCCAAGTCCAGACTGCAGGCCGGTCGCTCTTGTGAGCCTCCGACCTGGCGGCCGGCGGTGTCGGTCGAGCGTCCAGCAGATGTACGTCGACCAGACCCGGAACCCAGCCCCGGAACTGGCTTCCGCCCTCTCTCGCTGCGGGCTGCCCACCCACCGGCCAAGTTTAGGCGGCCGGCAGTTGCGAGGGATGCTGACCGCGCGCCTGTAAGGTATCGAAGGGGTCAGGACCATTGCGCTTACGGCCGGCAGCGTGCAGGCGATCGAGATAGTCGAGCCACAGCGGCTGCCAGGCGCGGCCGAGCTTGTAGAGGTATTGCCAGTCGAACAGTCCGGACTTGTGGCCGTCGTCGAAGACGATCTTCACCGCATAGTTCCCGATCTGCTGCAGGTCTTTGATATTGACCTGTTCTTTGCCTACCTGCAGTTTCGCCTGCTCCGGGGTATGGCCACGGACCTCTGCAGACGGGGAATAGACGCGCAGGTATTCGCAGGGCAGGTGGAAACGGGCGCCGTCGTCATAGGCGATCTCTAGGATACGCGATTGCTGATGTAGGGCAATCTCGACCGGCAAGGGATTTTGCTCCATCGGTGCTGATCCGAGTTAGGTTGCACTGCCTAGCAGGTGAGGATCCACACGGTATTTGCAATGTGCCGTCCCTCCTGCGTCGGTTGCCGGCCTCGATCGTTATCAGTGCTGGCTCTAGAGCTTGCGTTGGGTAGGCGCCAGTGTTGTCCCCGGGGCAGGTCCCCCGGCATCTTCGGCGGCGATCTGGCGCTGACGATGAAGGCTGGGGAGGAGCGAGTCGGGTGCGGGGCCATGCTGGTGTTGGCCAGGATGGCCATTCATCGGCGTCCTCTCAATGATGTTGTAGCCGGCCTAGCAAGCCGAAGGGCAGACCGCCCGGTCTGCCAGCGAGTGGGGCGGATCGCTGGGGCGTGGGGTCAGGCGCTCTCGGCCAGGGCCAGCGGGCAGGCGGCTGCCGCGCCGGTCTCCGGCCAGCCGGAACAGTGGCGTTCTACTAGCGCAGTGAGCATGTCAAGGTGGGCCGGATCATCGTTCAGGCAGGGGATGTAATGGTAGTCGCCGCCGCCGGCATCGACGAAGTAACGGCGGTTTTCCACGTCGATCTCCTCCAGGGTTTCCAGGCAGTCGGCCGAGAAGCCCGGAGCAATGACATGCACGCTTTGCACGCCATCGGCTCCCCATAGCTTCAGGGTCTCGTCGGTGTAGGGTTGCAGCCATTCGTCGCGGCCAACCCGGGATTGAAACGAGACCATCCAGCGGTCCTCGGCCAGTTGCAGTTGATCTGCCACCATCCGCGCGGTCTTATGGCAATGACAGTGGTAGGGGTCACCCGCCATGAAATAGCGTTTGGGGATGCCGTGGAAGGAGAACAGCAGCCGCTCGGGCTCGCCCCGGTCGGCCCAGGCGCGGCGGATACTGCCAGCCAGCGCGGCGATGTAGCCGGGCTCGTCGTGATAATGATTGACGAAGCGCAGTTCCGGCAGCCAACGCCAGGTGCTCAGTTCGTTGGTCACGGCATCGAAGGTGGAGGCGGTGGTGGTCCCCGAGTACTGTGGATACAGCGGGAGGACCAGCAGCCGGCGGACATGGGCAGCCTTGAGGCGGCCGAGCGCATCGGCCACCGAGGGTTTGCCATAGCGCATGCCCAATTCCAAACGGACGTTGTCGCCGAGGCGGGCCTGCAGGCGCTCCCGCAGTCCGGCGGCCTGGCGCCGGGCGACATCGAGCAGCGGTGAGCCACGATCGGTCCAGACCGCCTGATAGGCCTTGGCCGAGCGGCTGGGGCGGATACGCAGGATGACCCCGTGCAGGATCAGCCACCAGACCGGCCGCGGCACCTCGACCACGCGTGGATCGCCGAGGAATTCCGCCAGATAACGGCGCACGGCGCTCGGGGTGGGCGCCTCCGGGGTGCCCAGATTCAGCATAATTACGCCGAGATTCTCTGGCGTCCCATGCTCGAACGCACCGATGCTCTTATATTTCATGTCGCTCCCATTTCCGCGTGGCGTGGTCGAAGGCTTCGGCAAACCCGCACTTTGGCGCGCGCTGGCGATGGTTTCAAGCCCGCCACAGCCGCGCCTCGACTCGGGTCGGTCGCAAGCGGGGATGATCGATGACCAGCGGATAGAGGTGCCACAGGTCATCGACGACCACCGGCTGGGCGCTGGTCTGTTGTTCCAGCCGCGCCCGCTGATCCCGTCGTCGAGGGGCGACAGCGTGGGCAGATCGGAAGACAGCCAGGTCAGTTACTCGTCGACCACCGCCTGCAGCAGGGGCTCGGGCCAGATCGCGCGTCGCAGCAGTGGTAGCAGGCGGGGCCGGCCCCATACTCAGACCTGGTCGCGCAACTTCAGGTATAGGGCACGGAAGCGGGCCGGATCGGCGCGGCCGAATACTGGATCATCCGCGGTGGGAGCTGCTGCAGCCAGTTCGGCCAATTCGGCATCGCTGAGCGCGGCACGCGCCAACGGGAATGCCTCCAGATCCTCGCAGCGCAGATGGCCGCGCATCAGGCCGACCAGTTCGCGGCCCTGCTGTTCGACTTCGTCGCGGCGCATGACCTCCTCGTGGACGATGCCTTCCAGGGACTCTTTGAACCGATGATTGAACCGACTCAGGGCCGCGTGCTCGTGCATCAAGCGGCGCAGGAGATCCTCGCCCTGACCGGAAACCGCGATGACGCGTTCGAACAGCATGTCTTCGCTAGGATGATGGACTTGGTCGGCATAGTCGGTGAGATATTCCACTAGCTCGCACATCAGCTCGTAGTCGGGCTCATCGCCGGCGTGAAATTGGTCGAGCAGGCCGCTCAGCAGGTCGAGCAGGCGACCCAGCCGGTGGTGTTCGGTACTCAGCCGGTCCAGTAGTTCGCTCATTCGGATGACCTCTCGGTAGTGCCGGATCCGCTGGTGGCGGGGCGGCGGGATGTGGTCCGCGGGTAGCAGGACCTGCGACGGGGTGACCCGGCGGTTGCCGGAGGGCGCGGGAGATCAGTGGGCAGCGGCAAGATCGCTGTTGTCAATACTGAGAATATGCTGGCGCCGGCGGCTTTACAAAGGCGTGCGCCGACGAAGCTGCCTCCCGCGGCTCCTGCCGGAGCCGGCCCCGTTCCGGCCTCGTTCCGGGGCCGATCCGGAATCCGCTCCAAGGTCGGGCAAGGGTGCGGACGCTGGCCGTTGCCGCGATGCTCAAGGCGCCGGCGACGCTCGCGTCGGCTCCTCTGTTGCTGGTGCCTGCGCGCGCGCGGCGAGGATCGCGCGTAAGGTGGCCGGATGCTGGAGTAGCCAGCCCATGCGGTTGCGCGCACTGTGGGTGCCGCACAGCAGCAGGCGGTCGCCCCGTCGCACCGGCTCGGCCAGGTCGGGCAGCAGGGTCTGATGCCGGGCGCGGCGACGCAGCAGGACCAGGGCCGGCAGCCAGTGATTGGGCCGGCGCGGATCCTGCAGCAAGGCGTCCAGGGTCAGCGCGTGGCCGGCCTGTGCGAGCGCGGTGAGGGTGGCGCTCGCGGCCGCGTCGATACGGATTTCCCATACCTCCGGTACCCGGTCGTCGACCAGGGCGGCAATGCGACTGACCAGTTCGCAGGCCCAGCCGTCGCTCGCGTGACCGGCCTCTTCGATAAAGTCCGCCAACAGCGGGGTCGTGAGCAGGGTGCGGATGCGATGGGCGACGATCAGGCTCGGATGCATCACGATGTCCGCGGCCACGGCGTCGAACAGGGCCTGATTCGGCACCTGGTTGTGGCGAATCACGGTGAACAGGGACGGATTGAGGTCGCGCGCCGTCAGCAGGATGGATAGGTTGTTGGTGTCGTTGTCGGTCGCGGCGACCAGGGCCACTGCCCGCTCGATCCCGGCCTCGCGCAGGGTCTCGGCCAGGGTGCCGGTGCCGAGCACCAGGCGCCCAGGCGGCTTCCCGGTGCGTTCCGGATGGGGCTCGATGAGGGTCAGCTCCAGGTCCAGTTCGCCCAGGTGACGGTACAGGGCGCGCCCGAAACGGCCATAGCCGCAGATGATCCACAGCCCGCTGGCAGGGGCATGCTTGGGCTCCTTGAGTTCGCTGTCGCGCACCTCACCGAGCCAGTCCTTCAGCAGGGTCAGGCAGGGCGACTGCACCGCGGCGGCCAGATAGCGGGCAAAGATATCGAAGGGGTCGAAGATATGGTCGGTGCCGAAGGAGGCCATATTGGCGCTGACCTCGGCGGCATCGCTGCGGCACATCACGGTGATCTGCGGATGCATCAGCTTGGCGGTGATGGCTACCTTCAGATTCACCTCGTTGGCCGAGGTCAGGGCCAGCACGCCAGCGCAGCGGGGATGGCGCAGGCCGCCGAGCAGCAGATTATCGGGGCGGCGCACGTCGGCGCTCAACGCCGGCACGAACTCCGGCAAATTATCCAGCCCCAGCAGGTCGATGCGCTCGGGGTTGTTATCCATCACCACGACTCGCTGTCCCCGCTCGCTCAGGGCGCGCACCAGGCCGGAGCCGGCCTGACCATAGCCGCAGATCAGGTAGAAGGGTTGGCGCAGCGCCGCCACCCGACGCGCGAAGCGGCGCATGCGCAGCGCCCGCTGCAAGGCCTTGTCCTGGGCCAGGGCCAGCAGCGCACCCACCGAGTAGAGCCACACCACCACCGTCGCATACATGCACAGGGCCACCCAGATGCGCTGGGCGTCGGTGAACTCGTTGGGGATCTCACCGAAGCCGATGGTGGTGCTGGTGTAGCTCATCACATAGAAGGCATGGAACAGCTCCATGTGGGCCGGGGCACCGGTCCCGTCCTGGCCAGGGATCAGGGTCAGGCCGACGACGGCGACCGCATAAGTCACGATCAGCGTCAGCAGCGGCGCGCGCATGCGCCGGAAGATCAGAAAGAAGACGGGGTCCATCGAGCGGCAGCCTGGCGCCGGCGGGAGGGGGCTGAGGGGAGCCGCTGCACGCTGCCTAATCCCAGCGGAATAGGGCCGAGGCGATCAGCAACAGCAGCGTTGCGATGGCCAGCAGCAGGCCGATCTGGGGCAGGCTGTCGACCACGCCGGCGCCATCGAGCATGATCGCCCGGGCGGCGTCCACCAGATGGGTCAGGGGCAGGAACCGCGAGACCGTCTGCGCCGCGGTGCTGGTTCCCTCCATCGAGAACCAGACCCCGGACAGCAACAGCATGGGCCAGGAGATCAGGTTCAGCAGCCCATCGGCCAACTCCTCGGTGCGCAGCCGGGTAGCGATGGTCAGGCCGATGCTGATCATGCACAGGGCCCCGGCGATATAGACCAGCAGCAGCGCCAGGTAGGAGCCGCGCATCGGCACCTCCAGGATCAGCAGGGCGCCCAGATAGACCATCAGGCTGGAAAACAGCACCACCAGCAGGCGTGAGCCCACCTGCGCGACCAGAAACTCGAAGGCCGACAGAGGCGTGGCCTTGAGCCGGCGCAGCACGCCGTTCTTGCGATAGCGCACCAGCACCCAGCCCACGCCCCAGAGGCTGGAGAACATCAGGTTCATCGCCAGGATGCCGGGCAAGGCCCAGTCGGCATAACTCAGGGCCAGGCCGGTCGCGGTCTGCCGCGCTGGTGCCGCCACCGTCGCGTCCAGAGGTCGACCCGGGGAGGTTCCGTGCAGGGGGTCGGCATAGGCCCCGAGCAGCAGGCGCTCCACCAGATAGCCACGTGCAGATTCGGGATTGACCCAGTAGCGTGGAGTATCGTGCAGGTCAAGCAGCAGGTCCAGCTGATGGCGTGCGACTTTGTCCACGGCCGCTGCCACCGCGTCGGCGGTCACCGGGATGAACTGAAGATGGCGAGTCGCGAGGAAGGCCGTGGCGCCAGCCTCCGGCTGCGCGCCCTCGATGATGCCGACCTTGAATTGATCCTGACTTCCGGCGCCGAAGATGAAGGCGAAGGCGAGGATCATCATCACCGGCATCAGGATGTTCCACAGCAGCCCGGCCCGATCGCGATAGAACTCACGGTTGCGGGCGACCAGGATAGCGAAGATACGGCGCCACATTGAGCGTGCGGGGGAAGGCGTGGTCAGGAGGCGGAATATCACCGCGCGGTTCGAGCTGCGGTCAGGGCAGGACCGATCCCTGGCTTGGGTGTGCCGGCCGGATAATGGCCACTGCCCGGATGTCGCCCGGCGACCGGGCGTCGCCGTGACGGCGCCCGGTCGCACCCGTCACGCGGGGGGTCCCGGTCGAGGCCGGGGGCAGACCGGGATCAGGTCGGGGTGGCGGGTAAGACTCAGGATGCGCCGCCTTCGCCCGGCTTGCGGGTATCCATCTTCAGTGGGATATACGCCAGGCAGGTGCCGGTGGCAGCAGTGGCGAGCAGGATCAGGCCGATCACGGTCAGCAGCCAGGTGTTGGTTAGGATCCCGGCCAGGATGAATAGACCGGCGGCAACGTAGCGGATGTTGCGATCCTGGTTACCGACGTTCTTGGGCAGATTCATGGTTGACTCTCCGTCTGGGTGAAAAACCGCGCGGATTACGCGGTCGCTAAGGCTAGACCCTTTGGCCGGGCATTGCCATCCCGGACCAGCCGGTTCCCGAGGAAGATGGGGGCAGTGGCGGCAGATTGCGCGCGGCGCCCCGGTGTTGGCGGCGCCCAGCGTTCGTGAGTGGACGGCGGTCGGTCGTCGGGGCGTTGATGTGACGCGGGTGTGCCTCTGGCAACCGGTCCGGGTGCATGACCGCGGCTCAGGCGCTGTCCCCGCTGCAGCCAGGGCCTCGCAGTATACTGGTCGGCGTCCGGCATCGAAACCCGGCCAGTCCAGGGCCGCTGGGATCTTGGTTGACGCGGCAACTGCCGCCCGGCCCATTCCGTTACCCCAGCTGGGGCGCCTCTCCATGAATGGTTTCAAGCTATCCCGCGCCCTATTCTGGGCGGCTATCGCCTTCCTGCTGGTCTTGACTGGCCGCCCCTTGCTGGAGCACTGGCTGCTTGGCCGCAACGCCGAGCCCCGCGTGGTGACCGCCCGCGGCGACCTTGCCGCCGATGAGCTGGCGACCATCGCCATCTTCGATGCTGCCAGCTCGGCGGTGGTCTTTATCACCACCGAGGAAGCGATCCGCAGTCCCTGGCGGCGCAACCTCACTGAGGTGCGCCGTGGCACCGGTTCTGGGGTGATCTGGGACGATCGCGGTCATGTCGTGACCAATTACCATGTGATCGCCGAGGCGCGCGCGGCCCGGGTGCGCCTGGCCGACCGCCGCAGCTATAGCGCCGTCCTGGTCGGGGTGAGTCCCGAGCACGACTTGGCCGTGTTGCGCATCGGGGTCGGCCCCAAACGCGTGATGCCGCTGCCGATCGGCACTAGTCACGATCTGCGTGTGGGACAGAAGGTGTTCGCCATCGGCAACCCCTTCGGCTTCGATTACAGCCTGACCACCGGGGTGGTCTCGGCGCTGGACCGCACCATCCCAACCGACGAGGCTGGCGAGATTCGCCGCCTGATCCAGACCGATGCCGCGATCAACCCCGGCAACTCCGGCGGGCCATTGATCGATAGCGCCGGCCGGTTGATCGGGATCAACACCGCCATCTTCAGCCCTTCAGGCAGTTTCAGTGGCATCGGTTTTGCCGTGCCGGTGGATACCATCAACCGCATCGTGCCGGCGCTGATCGCCCGCGGTCGCTATGTGCGCCCGCGCATCGGCATCTACGGTGATGATGCCGTCGCCGGGCCGATCCTCTCGCAACTTGGAGTCGAGGGGGTGCTGGTGCTGCGGGTGGTGCCGGATTCAGCGGCGGCCCGCGCCGGGCTGGTCGAGACTGTGGTGACCAGTACCGGCGAGATCTTGGCCGGGGATGTTATTCAGCAGGTGGACGGGCAACCGGTCGACAGTATGGGTGAATTGCTCGACCTGTTGGAGGGCTACGAGATCGGCGACGAGGTAATTCTAGGCATCCTGCGCAGCGGCCGCTCCGAGACCATCGGGGTCGTGCTGGGCGGGGCCTTCGAGGGCCTTGATTAGCGAGCCGATGTGCGGCTCGGGTCGGCGGCCGCGACCAGGTGTTGATCGCGCGATCACCAGCCGAGCTGGTGGACCGATGGGGCCAGCTCAATCGCCGGCCCCCCGAGGCGCCGAAGTTCAGAGACGGGTTCAGTTCAGGCCGCAGACACCGGTGGGGCAGCAGCCGCCGGTGCCGCAGGCCGGGGTCGGGGCACTGCCGCTACCCAGGCTGCTCACCAGATTGCCGCCGGTGGCAAGCCGCTGGACCGGGGCCTCGGCTGGGGTGTCGCCGGTCGGCACACTGGCGCGCGTGCACAGCTCACCCCAGGTGCTGAGCTGCTCGCTCATGCGATGACTGACCTCAATGATGCGGCCGTTGGTCTCGCAGCGGTAATCGTAGGTAGGCATGGAGTCTCTCCGCTGTATTGCTGTTCTCTAATATGGCGCGGATTATAGGCATTGGTCCCGCCGAGGCAAGCACTTGCCGAGTCAGCCGCGATCGAGCCGGGCCGCCGCCCACAGCCTGCCGCGCAGCCCGGCACCGGTGGTGTAGCCGACATGGGCGAAGCGGATGCGGCCGGTGGGATCGATGACGAAGCTGGCCGGCACGCCGCGCACCCCCCAAGTGGTGGCGATCTCCCCATCGGGATCAGCAATGACGTCGAAGCCCAGCCCCTGCTCGCGCAGATAGCGGTTGATCTCGGCCGCGCCGCCCGACTGCATGGCCACAGTGATAACCCGGAAATCCGCCGCTAGGGCATCGATCTTGGGACCCTCCAGCTTGCACACCGGGCACCAGTTGGCCCAGAAGTGCACCAGTACCGGCTCGCCGCGCAGCGTGGCCAGATTGAAGGGGCGGGCACTGGTCAGGGCCGCCTGCAGGGGCGGGGCCTTGCCACTGGCCAGCGGGCGCGCCTGATACCACTGTACGCCCATGAACACGGTCGCGACGATCAGGAGATTGATCATGACCCCGCGCACCGGGCGGCGCGGGGTGCCGCCGGACGGCGACGGGCCGGTTCCCGGCAATCGGCGTCGCCAGCGCGGTAATACTGCCGGGTCGATGAGCGACTTAGGATCGGGGCTTGGGTCGGACATGGTTCTGCTATGAACAAAAGTGGGCGCGATTGGCCGCGGCCGGCGCCGCCCATTGTCGCCCCATGGTGAGGGTTGCCGGCGTCGAATCTGACCTGGACCGCAACGTCATGTTCCCGATCGGTCACCACCGTGCCGCCGGTGCGGGTGTTGTCCTAAGAGCTTGTGAAAAAAGCGCCGACCGACTGCGGATGTCCCCGGATGTCCCCGGATGCACCCTCGCGACGGCCGGCGGTTTCTTCATGACCTCCGAGGCTGGCCCCGGTCGGGCGCTTAGCGGGTGACCTCCACCTGTACCGGCAGCCAGCGGTTGAACAAGACCGCCAACCTGCCACTCTGACGCCATTGTGCGATGACCTGGTTGACCTGTCTTCGCAGCAGCGCGTCCTCGGCGCGCATGACCCAGGCCAGATGCTCGCTGGTCAGTGGCCGGAAGATGCCCGCCAGCTCCTGCTCGGCGGGATCGGCGGCAAAGGTCCAGACCGTGGGCGCGTCATGGATGAAGAGCTGGATGCCACCGCGGCGCAGGGCGGCGATGCCGGCGCTGGCGCCGGCCAGCGGGACCCGCTCGGCATTGGGCATCGCGTCCTGCACCAAGCGTGCACCGCGGGTGCCGCGCTCGTAGCCGACGCGGTCGCTGGTCAGCAGCACGTCGAGGTTGCGCGGAAAGCGGTGCAGATCCTCACTGCGGACCAGCGCCATCTGCCCCGTGGCCAGCAACGGCGCACTCGCCTGCAGGCGCAGCGCGGCCAGTTCGGCGGCGTCCAGGGTGGCGAACACCAGGTCTACCCGACCGCCGCGCAGGGCATCGATCAGGCGCGGTCGCGGCAGTTCCAGCAGTTGCAATTCCCGGCTGAGGGCGCTGGTCAGCGCCTGGGCCAGATCGATCTCCAGCCCCCGCAACACGCCCTCGTCGAGAAAGGCGAGCGGGGGCGCATCGGCGGCGACGCCGATGCGCAGACTGGATTCATCGGTGGCCCAAGCCGGTGCTGCCAGCCCGACCAGTGCAGTGGCGAGGATCAGTGACCGGCGGAACCAGGCAGCCGGCAAGTGCCGGGGCAAAACGCGCGGGGGCAAGGCACAACTCCATGGTAAGACCACTGCGCCAATGCTACATGGATGCGCCGCGCCCCGGGCGCTGGCCTGCTGCAGTGGCTGGCAGCCGCGCCGGCTGGCGCTTGGCCACCGGGCGGCCGGGCGGAGCCGATCAAGTTGCCGGCGGGTCGCTCTGGCATACTGATCCCGGTCGTATTGATTTCTGCCGACGCTGCCTTGGAGACCCTCTGCCGATGTCTGTCCCGGCCGCCTCCGCTCAGTTGATCCGCGCCCTGCGCTTTGCCGCCGAGAAGCATCGCTGCCAGCGGCGCAAGGATGTCCATGCCTCACCCTATATCAACCATCCCATCGCGGTGCTCGGCATCTTGGCTGAGGAGGCCGGGGTCGGCGATCCTGAGGTGCTCTGCGCCGCGGTGCTGCATGACACCATCGAGGACACCGATACCACCCCGGCGGAACTGACCGCCGTCTTCGGTCCCGATGTTTGCGCCATCGTGCTCGCTGTCAGTGATAACAAGCGCCTGCCGCGGTCAGAGCGCAAACGGTTGCAGATCGAGCACGCGGCGCAGGTCGGCCATGGCGCCCGGCTGGTCAAGCTGGCGGATAAGATCGCCAATCTGCGCGATCTGGTCGAGCATCCGCCGGCGGCCTGGGACGGGGCCCGGCGCCGCGAGTATTGCGACTGGGCGCGCGCCGTGGTGGAGCGCCTGCGCGGGACTCATGCCGGGCTTGAGGCCTTGTTCGATCAGGCCTATGCCCGCTGTCTGGCGGTAGCCGCGGGTTCCGCTGACACTGCTCAGGAAGCGCCGGCCACTGCCTGTTCCCACCAGGCACGATAGGCTTCGTCGGGGGCGACCACCTTGGCCTTGGCGGCGCTGATGCGCTGGCCGCCGTTGTCCTCTACCAGTACGTCCACCTCGACGATGCCCCCGCGGATGATGCGGGTCACCTCCAGGGTCACATTGAGTTCTTCGCCCGGGCAGATGGGGCGCCGGAACCGCTCCGGGGTGAAGGCGAGTCCGAGCGAGCCGTCGCCGGGCAGATCGGTGGCGAACAGCGCCGAGATGCAGGTCTGGATCAGACCGCCCGGTACGATGATGTCGGGGGTATCGGGGAACCTTAGGCGGGCCGCCTCCAGGTCGCGGTGAATGGCGTTGCTGTCACCGGTCAGGGCGCAATACTGGGCGACCTGCTCATGGCTGAAGCGCAGTCGCGCAATATGGCGCATACCGACCTCGAGCATCGAGGCGGGCAGACACCGGGGCGAACGGGGCTGGGTCATCGGCCGTTCCTGTCGGGGCGCTGAAAGGGTCGGCCGGTGAAGATAAGCCGACCCATTCGGCGCTGGCAACCGTGGCGGCTAATCGGCCTCAGTCGCGAATGCGAAAGCTGCAGTCCAGTTCTGGCAGGTCCACCTCAGCCACCCCTAGGGTCAGGCGCTGATTCAGGCCCAGCTCGGTTCGGGCGCGCACCCGCGCCTCCAACGCCAGGCTGGGGATGAGCATCACCGCCTTGCGCTCGCCCAGCTCCACGACCACCGCCTCGTCGCGCCAGTCGCGTTGCCGGCGGGCCAGGTACACCAGCTTCCAGTGCTGGTTGGAGAGCCGCTCGGCGCGCCGCACCAGTTGTCCGGCCTGCTCTGCCTGACCGGCGCGGAGGCTGATCTGCTCTGCCGACAGCAGCGGTGCCCCGCGCAGATGGGCGCGCACCTGTTGGTGCACCAGCAGGTCGGCATAGCGGCGTAGTGGACTGGTGGCGCGGGTGTAGGCGGGCAGCCCGAGCCCGAAGTGGCGGTCAGCCGTCACCGTGGTGCGGCTGGGCTTGAACTTGCGCCGATAGGCGTACATCGCTGCCAGCCCTTCGGGTTGCTCGCTGCGCTCCGGTGCCGCCTGGGTGGCAAAGGGGATCGGAATCCCTTGCTCCTGGCACCAGCGCGCGGTTGCCTCGCCGGCCATGAGCATCAGATCCGTGACCATGGCGCGCGAGCCATGCCGGTCGAGCAGACGGATCAGCACCTCGCCCTGCTGCAGGCGCACGCTGACCTCCGGCAGGTCGATGCTGGCCGCGCCAGCGGCCACGCGGCGGGCGCGGTAGCGGGCGGCAGCGGCGGCTAGCCCAGCGAGCGGCTCCTCGTGCAGGCGCGCCTCGGCCTCGGCGTAGCTGAGGCGAGTGGCGCGGATCAGGGTGGGGTGGATTTCGATTGCGTCGAGGTCGCCATCGGCATTACAGCGTAATCCGAACGATAGCGCCGGGGAGACCGGCTGCAGGCCGAGGCCGAGCAACTCGGTGACCGCGCCCGGTAGCATGTTGATCATGCCCTCGGGCAGATAGAGATTGGCACCACGGGCGCGCGCTGCCTGATCCAGGGCATCGTCGGGGGTGACCAGCGCGGCCACGTCGGCCACGTGCACCCAGATGCGCTCGCCGTCCAGGCTGACCGCATCGTCCGGATCCTGATTGCCCTCATCGTCGATGGCGAAGGCCGCCAGATGGGTCAGGTCCAGCCGCGCCGGGGTGTCGTCGGCGGGCGCTGCCAGCGCCGGCACCGGCAGGTCGGGCGCCGCCAGCGTGGCCCCGCAGCGGACCGGATGAGGGTTGTGCTCCGGCGCCCAATAGCCGATGCGCACCAGGAAGCGATGGGCGCTGGCCGGCGTCTCGGGATGCCCAAGGGCCTTGAGGATGCGGCTGTGTTCGCCCTGCTCATGCGCCAGGCGCTCGACCTCCGCCAGACGCGGGCGGTCGGTGTCTGCGAAGCGGCCAGCGCCTAGGCGCGCCAGCAGCGCGGCCCATTCGGCCTCGGCCGCCGCCTTGGCGGCCCGCTCGGCTTGCTCGCGCCGGATCAGCTCGCGCGCACGCGGGCGAATCGCATGCAGCTCGCCCTCGAACCACACCCCCTCGGCGAGCAGTTGCCAAGTGGCCCAGGCGGTGGCCGGCGTGAAGGCGTCGAAGACCAGTTCGGCCAGTTCCTTGAGATCGGTCTCGGTGCCCTCCAACAGCTCCCAGGCGTCCTCCAGGGCGCCTTGGCAGGGGGTGAGTTCTCTCAGGCTGCGCAATGGCCCCGGGTGCAGCGGGACGATATCCTTGGGCCGCACCCGCTTGGTCTGACCGCCCGCGATCTCGATATCGATCTTATCGGCGACGGCGAGGACGCGCGCCGGATGGACCTTGTACAGCACCAGGCTGTCGGGGCGCGGGCTGGCTTGATGGCTGGACAATGCGAATGGGCTCCGGAGGCGAAGGTAAGGGCGGCCAGGCTGGCAGCGGCCGGACCGGTGCATGGCTGTCGGGTGTGAGGGGGACAGCAGTGCTGGCGGTTGTGCCTGCCGCGATCGGCTATCATCCTGTCCTACTGGCCATCCTTTCAGCCTGCCCCAGGCGGGGCCGGCAAGCAAGCGAGAGCATCCCATGCATCCAGACTGGCGAGCCTTCCTCGAAGCCCAGGGCGCGCGCATCGACGCTGACGGCGCCGCCCGTTTTGCCCCCGCATCTGCGCCCGCTCCAACCCCCGCGTCGGCCTTGGGTCAGGGCGCGCCGGCAGGCGCTGACGCCCTGACCGATCTCTCCCACCTCGGCATCATCCGCGCCAGTGGCGCGGATGCGATCAAGTTCTTACAGGGCCAGGTCAGCAACGACCTGCGGGAACTCTCTGCCACCCACAGCCAGCTCAGCAGCCATTGCAGCGCCAAGGGCCGCATGCTGGCCATCTTCCGCATGCTGCGCGTCGGCGAGGACCTGCTAATGGTGCTGCCGCGGGTGCAGATGGAGACGCTGCTCAAGCGGCTGCGGATGTTCGTCTTAAGGTCCGAGGTCAGCCTCGCTGATGCCAGCGACGAACTGGTTTGCCTGGGGCTGCTGCTGCGCGCAGCCGATAATGGCGCTGGCCAGCAGGCCGCGGGGACGGTCGCGGTGGCGCTGGCCGAGCGCTTCAACCCCCTGCCCGCAACGGCTAATGCGATGCTGCAGGTCGGTGCGGCGAGCCTGATCCGGGTGGCCGGCGAGCAACCGCGCTATCTGTTCGTTGGGCCGGCCGATAGCGCCCAGACGCTCTGGGAGGCGGTCGCTGGTGCCGGTGCCGAGCGCGCCGACGCCGATGCCTGGGCGCTGGCCGATATCCGCGCCGGTCTGCCGACGGTGCTGCCGGCGACCAGTGATACCTTCGTGCCGCAGATGGCCAACCTGCACCTCGTCGACGGCTTGAGTTTCCACAAGGGCTGCTATGCGGGCCAGGAGGTGGTGGCACGTATGCAGTACCTGGGCAAGCTCAAGCGGCGCATGTATATGGCCGAGGTGGAGTGCGTTCAGCCGCCCCAGCCAGGCGATCCGCTGGCTGCCCCCGGCAGCCAGTCGGAGCAGGTGCCGGGGCGCATCGTCGATGCGCGCCCTATCGGTCCCGGCCGCTATGCCCTGCTGGCGGTGGCCGAGATCGCCATGGCCGAGGGTGGCGAGCTGCGCCTGGGCGAGGATGGCCCGGTGTTGGCGCTGCAGCCGCCGCCCTACGGGTTTCCCGCGGAGGTCTGAGACGCGGGACTGGAAGCTGGTGCTCACCATCGGTTGGTTGTGGCGCGGGGTGCCGCATAGTCCGCAGGCGCGGAGGTTGCGTACCGGCCCGCCTGCCAGCAGGCTGCAGCACACCGTACCCGGGCTTGGTCATCCTGGCTTATTCGGAAAGAGTGCGCGACCATGATCGAATATCATCTGTATTCCAACGAGGCTACCGCACGGCGATTCGGCTATCGCATCGAGACCAAGACCGGCTGGGCGCAGGGGACGCTGGGTGCGCCCACCAACTTTGTTCACGCCTGCAACGTCACGCGTGAACAGGTCAGACTCTTCGGGCTTTCACCGTTGTATGCCAGGGAATATCTGCTCGACGCAGCAACCACAAAGCAGCTGGGTTCAGGCAAGATGATCTTTGCAGTGCAGTATGGGACTCGCGACGCCATGGTCAAACGGCTGTGGGGAGATGACGTCAAATATTTTTACCAATTCATCGCGCCGGCGGGAACCCGCTATTGGAGCCAGGACGGCACGCTCGCGAACAGCAAAGAGATCGCCTTTCCCTACGTGATCGAGGATAGCGACATCGTGCGCGCCTGGTAGCGCGCCTGGTAACGCGCATGCAGACGCCGACCCATCGCTGCTGGCGGCGGTTCGATTCCCTGGGGCGCTCCAGTCGAACAGACCTGGCGACCGCGTTGTCAGGTTCTGCACTGGTGTTCGGCCAGGAGGTTCGATGCCCCGGCGTCTTCCCGGTCGAATCATGCCCGCAGCGACCGATGCCGCTGTTTCACAAGCAGTTGCGAAGGGCAGCAACAGGGAGGTTGCTCGCGCGATGCCGCATCGTCCGACCGAGTGGCGGTGGCGCTCGGCAGCCGGGGACAAGCAGCAACAGTAAGGTCATCCATGAAGCCAGATCGAAACCGAGAGACGGACCCGCGCCTGGGTCGCCCGCCGGCCCTGGAACGCTGGACGGGGCTGCTGGGGGTGAAGGCCGCGGCCCGCCTCCGGGACCGGGAACAGGTGCTCGCCACCTTCCGCACCGAGGCCGACCTGGTGATGCGGTTGGCCGCGCAAGTCCCCGAGCCACTCGGCCGGCAGCAGGTGCGCATCGCCCGTGGCCCGGGCATGGAGCAGAACAGCCGGAGTTGGTCGGTATACATGGCGGTGGAGCATCTGGTCATCGTCAACCGCGGCATCACCGCGGTGATCCATGCCCTTTGTGCCGAGCATAACCCGGGGGTAGAGATCCGCATCGAGGATATTCAGCCCCATCCCGATGTCGGGCCGGAGCAGATCGAGGCCTTGGCCTTTGCCGTGGAGCGCTATCTGGAGGTCGTTGAGCGCTTCGGCCTGTTGCGCGCCCGCGAGCGCTATCGTCATCCTTGGTTCGGACCGCTGACAGCTGCGGAGTGGAACGTGCTTGCGGCCTGGCACAACCGCGTCCACCGCCATCAGATCGAGCGTCTGCTGCGGTTACACGGCATTGATCGGCTCTGAGGTCGGATGCCCGAGCCGGTGAGCACAGCCATCCAGCAACCGCGATGCTGACGCGGCTGCGCAGCCCGGACGACCTGCTCGCGGACTTCGATCGCGCCGTCATCGTCTGCCGAGGGGACGGTTGGGCGCGGCGAGGCTGAGGTCGATATCCTCGATGCTCCTGCCGCGGTGGTGGCCCAGCTATGCCGCCAGCGCAAAGGTGCGCCGGCACCCGGCAGCGGGGCCTGATCGCCCGGCCTCGGTTCGGGGCTGGCCGGCTGACCGCATGACGATCACCTGCGACCATGCCCGGTGCGGTGAACCAGCAGCGCCGATCGTGATCTTGCCGGTGCGCCGGACGCCCCGGCGGACGCCCCCGGCGCAGGTCCGTAAGCACGCAGGGGCAGCGGTCCGCCGACGCAGCATCAATCCGCCTCCAACCCAAGCAATCGATACCCTGAGGAGCAACAGCGATGTTTCTATTCCCGATGCGCGCCGTCGTCGCCATGGCTGCCCTACTCGCTGGTGGCAGCGCCTGGTCCGAGGTTCCCAGTCCTGAGCCGGTGGTCGCCAGCATGATCGTCAGCGAGGTCAGCGGCGAGGTGGTCGCGATTGATCCGACCAGACGTCTGATGACCCTGAAGCAGGCTGATGGCTCCTATCTGGTGCTGAGTGTGCCGCTGGAGGTGGAGCGGATCGAGCGCATCCGCATCGGCAACCGGGTCGAGGCCACTGAGGCCACCAGCATGCTGATCCAGGTCGAGAAGGGAACCGACCTCAGCGGCCTGGCGCCGCGCGCCGAGACCACGGTCGATGCCGCGCCCGGCCGCCGGCCGGCCGGCACCATCGCCGAAGACCTCACCCTCTACGGCACCGTCGTGGCGGTGGACAAGGCGGCCGGCCAAGTGACTATCCGCGGTGCTGAGACCACCCGCACCTTCGAGGTCGAGAACGCCGATCTGCTCGACGAACTGGCCCCCGGCGATGGCGTCATCGCCTCCTTCCGCCATGTGATCCGCGGCGAGGTGCGGGTGAGATAGCGCTGGCCGGGTCCCTGAGCGAGGCCTGATCAGGATCACCTCAGGGGACTGCTGCGGGCGGTCAGTCCTCGTTCAGTCCTCGTTGAGCATGTCGGCGATGCCCAACGGATAGCCGCCCGGAAAGGTCATGACCAGGCCGCTGGGGTCGTCGCCACGGGCGACAGCGGGAACCGGCGGTGGCGATGCATGGGCGCTGGGTCAGGGCTGCGATCGTGCGCCCTTGATCTGCTCGAAGGCGGCCAGGGCCGCCTGGCGCGAGGCGGCCAGATCGACGATCGGCCGGGGATAGTCCTGGCCGAGCCGGACCCCGGCCTGCGCTAGCAGCGCTGCCGGGGCGGCCCAGGGGGCATGGCGGTGGCGCGCCGGCAGGCGCGCGAGTTCCGGGCACCAGCGTGCGACATAGACAGCGTCCGGGTCGAAGCGCTCGCCCTGGCGTACCGGGTTGAAGATGCGGAAATAGGGGGCAGCATCAGCCCCGCAGCCGGCGGTCCATTGCCAGCCCTGGGTGTTGTTGGCAAGGTCCGCGTCCACCAGGGTGTCCCAGAACCAGCGCGCGCCGTCCTGCCAGGGCCGGCGCAGGTTCTTGGTCAGCAGCGAGGCGACCAGCATCCGCACCCGGTTGTGCATCCAGCCGCTGTGCCAGAGTTCACGCATCCCGGCATCGACAATGGGGATGCCGGTCCGCCCGCGCTGCCAGGCGCGCAGGGCGGCCTCGTCCGGCGCGTCCCAGGGGAAGCGGGCGAAGCGCTGGTCCAGGGGCTGGTCGGGGGTGGCTGGGAAGTGATAGAGCAATTGCTGGCTGAACTCCCGCCAGCCGAGTTCACGCAGAAAGGGTTCCAGGCGGTTCGCATCCGCATCCGCTGCCGACTCTAGAACGGGTGCCTGGGCGCGTAGGTGGGCCAGCACCTGCCGCGGGCCGATCTCGCCGAAGTGCAGATGGGGCGAGAGGCGCGAGGTGCCGGCGACGGCGGGCAGGTCGCGGGCGCTGGCGTAGTCCTGCGCTGGCCCGGCGGCGAAGGCGGCCAGCCGCGCTGCGGCCCCGGCCTCACCAGGGTGCCAGCAGGCGGCCAGGCCGTTGTCCCAGTGGATGCGCGGCAGCAGGGCGAGCGCTGTCAGCGGTTCCCCGGCGGGATTGGTCAGGCCCGACGGCCAGGGCGGCAGGGTCGGCGGAATCGGCAAGGGCGCCGGCAGGTCGGCCAGGGTTGCCTGGCAGCGCCGCCAGTAGGCACTGAAGACCCGATAGGGCCGATCGCCGCTGGTCTTGAACTGCCATGGCTCGAACAGCAGCGCGGCGTTGTGACTGTGGCAGGCCAGGCCGGCGGCGCGCAGGGCCTGCTTGATTCCAGCGTCGCGCTGGATCAGGGCAGGCTCGTAGCAGCGGTTCCAATGCACCGCGCTCGCCCCGGTCTGCGCGGCCAGCCGGCGCAGTGTCGCCAGGCTCGGGCCGCGGGCGATCAGCAGGCGGCTGCCGCGCGCGCGCAGGTCGGCGTCGAGGGCCGCCAGGCTGTGATGGAGCCACCAGCGCGAGGCGGCTCCCGGTTCCCAGGGGGACTCCTCGCTGGGGGCATGGATATAGACCGGCAGCAGGCGTTCGGCGCCAGCGGCGGCGTGCAGGGCCGGATTGTCGGCCAGGCGCAGGTCGCGCCGCAGCCAGAGCAGGGTGATGGCGGACATCTCGTTTGCTTCGTCGGCGCGGCAGCTGGCCGGGGTCTTGGCCGCTGCCGCGCAAGCGGCCCGGCCGGTGTGCTCGCTCGGGTTGCCCGGCTTAATCTGCGAAGACCTCCTCCAGCAGGGCCTGCATCAGGTCCCAGGAGCGGCGGTCGGCGTTGGCATCGTAAGCCAGGTTGTCCATGCCGTAGTCCCCGGCCAGGGGGTTGGTGAAGCCGTGGCGGGCGCCGCCATAGCTGACCAGTTGCCAGTCGGCGCCAGCGGCGGTCAGGCTGTCCTGAAAGGCCTGCACCCGTTCTGGCGGCACGAAGTCATCGGCAGCGCCATGGGCGGCTAGCACGCTGGGCTTGATGGTCACCCCGTCCGGGGCCGGCGGCAGTGAGCCGTGAAAGCTCACCACGGCAGCAAGGTCCGCCCCGGCGTAGGCCAGTTGCATGACGGTGGCACCGCCGAAGCACCAGCCCAACGCGGCCAGGCGCGTGGCGTCCACCTGCTCCTGCCCCTGCAGGATTTCGAGTCCCGCGCGCGCGCGCTGGTGCCAGGTGTCGAGATTGGCGGTGATCTGCTGCATCCAGCCTTGGGCATCAGGGGCGTGCTCGGTGACCCGATCATCGCCGTACATGTCCAGCGCGAAGGCAACATAGCCCAGCTCGGCGATCATCTCGGCGCGCTGGCGGATGTAATCGTTGAGGCCCCACCACTCATGGGCGACCAGGATGCCGGGGCGGGGGCCTTCGATGCTATCGTCGTAGACTAGGTAGCCCTTCAGGCTGGTGTCGCCGTCCTGATACTCGATGGTCTGAGTCTGCAGCTCGGCCCAGGCTGCCGGCAGGGCGAGCAGCAAGGCCAGCGACATGGCCAGGCGTGGCAGCAGGCGGCGGATGGAAGTGGCAGGTTGCATCGATGACCTCCAGTGGTGGGGATGATCCGGGCGCCGGGACGTCCCGACGATGGGCGCGCGCTCGTTGCTGCCCGCGGGCCGGGCCAGGTGGGTTCAGGTTGGTGCAGATTCTGTGGGATCGGCCGCGCCGCGACAACCAGGGCGGCGCAGATGTGGTCGGCTAGCGCCGTGGCAGCGGGGGTGTAACCGACAGCGCGGTGCGGTGCTCCGCGTGGTGATACCGGCGCCACTCGGCTTGCCAACCGGCCGTTGCTGCTCCCATCACCTCAACCGGTTGGGTCAGATCCTGTGGCAGCCTTTTCGGTGATGAACGAGATTGGGTTTGAATGGGCCTGGCAATTCGCCGTGGCGCTGGCAATCGGCGTGCTAGTCGGCCTGGAGCGCGGCTGGCAGACCCGCCATTGCGAGGAAGGCGAGCGCGAGGTGGGCCTGCGCACGATGGCACTGATCGGGCTGATCGGAGGGGTGGCCGGCTTATTGGTCGATCTGGTCGGCGGTGTGCTGATCGGCTTTATCGTTGTCGCTCTGGGCCTGTTGCTGAGTGCTGCGCATATCGCCTCGGTCCGCCGCGGCGATCTCGGACTGACCACAGAGGTCGCGGCCATGGCGACCTTGCTGTTGGCGGTGATGGCGGGCCTGGGTCAACTCGCGATCGCCGCCTCCGGTGCCGTCGTCATGGTCTTGTTGCTAGGTTACAAGACAGAGCTGCACGGCTGGCTCGAAGCCCTGAATCGGCCTGAACTGCATGCCGCGTTCAAGCTCCTGCTGATCTCGGTGGTGCTGCTGCCCCTGCTGCCGAATCGTGGCTTCGGTCCATGGGAGATACTCAACCCGTACGTGATCTGGTGGATGGTGGTACTGATTGCGACGATCTCGTTTGTCGGCTACTTCGCCGTCCGCATTGCCGGCGCGCGCCGGGGTACGCTATTCACCGGTCTGTTTGGAGGGCTGGCGTCGTCGACCGCGACCACACTGAACCTCGCGCGCGTTCATCGGGACGGGCCAAGCCAACCTGCCAGCAGTGCTGCACTCCCGGCCGCCGGCATCCTGCTGGCCTGCGGGACGATGTTTCCACGCATCTTGCTGATTGCCTCGGTCATCTATACCCCATTATTCTGGAAGTTGCTGTGGCCGGTGCTGGCGATGATGCTGGTGTTGTACGCCTCGGCTGCGGTCTATGTGTGGCGCGCGGGACGCACCGATGCCGCTGAGGATCTGCTGCAGCGTAATCCGTTGGAGCTGCAAGCGGCCCTATTCTTCGGCGCAATCCTGGCGCTGGTCATGCTGCTTGGCCGGGCATTGACCGAGTGGTTCGGCAATGCCGGCATCTATGTGTTGGCCACCGCCTCAGGCATTGCTGATGTCGATGCGATCACCTTGTCCCTGGCGCGTATGGCGAGCACCGAAGAACTGCTTGTATTGACCGCCGGTATCGGCATTTTGATCGCCTGTCTCGTCAATACCCTGGTCAAGGCGGGCATGGCCTGGGTCATCGGTGGCGGCGCCCTGGGTATGCGCGTGGCGTTGCCGATGGTTGCGGCGGTTATTGCCGGCCCAGCGCTGTTCGCGCAGGTCTGGTTCATGCCAATATTGCTGGACTGAGGGAGCGTCAAACAATCCCTCAGGACCATTACATCAGGAAGGCAGGCTTTTCAGTTTGGGCTCATCGGTTCGTCGAGCAGGCGAACGCGCAATTGTTGGCAAAGAGGGTGATGCTGATCAACAACCTCGACATCAGGCGGGATACGTTCGACTTCGATACCGCAAACACACTCGGCCGGCGCGTCGCCGAGATGACCTAGCTGTTTGCCGATGTCAGGCAGGTGCCGGCATCGGCGCAGAATCACTGGCTGGAAGTCAAGCACGCCGCAACATCCGTATGAATGCCTACACCCGCATGAATGCCAATGCTGCCGATTGGATCGACCTCGGGCCAGTGGCTGAGCTGCCGGACCCTAGCGCGCGCGGCTTCCAGATCGGCGGCCTGGCCGGTGTTCTCGTACACCGCAGTGGGTCGCTCCGTGCCTGGCGCGACCGCTGTCCACACATCGGCGCCCCGCTTGCCTGGACCCCGGACCGCTATCCCGGCGACAACGCCGACCAGCTCCAGTGCACGCTGCACGGCGCCCTGTTCCGAGTCGATAGCGGTGCGTGCGTGCAGGGTCCCTGCCTCGGCGACGCGCTGACCGCGCTGCCGATCGTCGTGCGCGACGGGCGCATCCTGCTCGACCTGCTTGCGCTCGCAGACGACGAAGACGATGTTCTGGAATAGGCGTCCCGACTGCAGCACCTCCCAGGTCAGCAACGCGACGCCCGCTGTGATCGCATCGAGCAGCATCGCTGACTCGCGCAGTCGCGGCAGATACAGGTACTTGGCGAAGTCCTCGACGACAGGTTCATCTGCTCGCGCTCCGAGAGGATCGACTCCCACGCAAGGTAATGGCGCACGGCTTCGTCCAGGTCCTGCACAGCCGCGTCTTGTCCGGCGCGAGAAAACCCAAAGTGTTGCGAAAGAGCCTTGGCGCGTTGCCGCGTGATTCCAGAATCGTCTTTGCAGCGACCTCGGCCGGGTTGCCCTTCTTCTTGCTGTAGGGGTGATCAACACCCAGCACCATGAGCCGGCCACCTCCGAGGTCTCCAGCCCCGTGTCGAACAAGCGCTGCGCCTCGGCCAACACCGGTGGGGTGAGTACCGCCTGCCTGCGCCGCTTGCGTGCGATGTAGAAGCCTCGCAGCCCGTCCTCGCGATAACGCTTCACCGCCCGTTCGAGGCTGATCTTGGTCACCCCGAACGCGCGTACGATGTCCGCGTGCTTGGCATTGCCGTTGACGCAGAACGGCGCGGTGATCATGCGAAACGAGTCTAGGTCGTCTTCGTCATGGATGAACACCGGCATGGCACCATTGAAGTAGGTGATCCGTGCGTCCTGCTTGCGGAACGCCAACAGCGCGGTGATGTGGGTGACCCCCTCGGGGAAGAACGGAAACGCGGTCTGAGGCATCGGCTTGCTCCCTTGGATTCGCAACGACTGACCATCGGCGCACGGCCCTCGGCGCCGAAAACGGTATCGTTACAGAATCCAACCGGCGACTGAAGCGACCCGGCCGACGCAGCGCTCACCCACTTGCTTGTTATTGATCAGCGAAGGAATGTTTGGCCTCGAATGAGCCTGGGTCCGAGGGGCGAGATCAGGTTCTCTGAGGTTGGTTTCGAGGAACCAGTTGCCGGTACGCGCGGCTTCGAGCTTGTCGTTCGTCAGGATCTCGAACGGCAACTGGAAGCGGCGGTAGAGTTCGTCCTGCCACTGCTCAGCGAGGCTGCCCGGACAGACCACCAGGCAGCGCTGCAGATCGCCGCGCGCAATCAGTTCCTTGATGAGTCGCCCGGCCATGATGGTCTTGCCGGCAGCGGGGTCGTCGGCCAGCAGCAAGCGCAGCTTGCCGACCTTCCTCTGCCTGGCGCCCTGCACGGTCATCTGCTTGCAAAGATTCCGCGGCTGTCGCAGCCTGTGGTGGCCATGAACCAATCTCGCCTCAGCCCGCCGGCGGCCGCGCATGCCGTCGCCATTCGCCCGGCCGATCTGGCCGCTGCAGCCGATGCCGCCGCCGTGCTGGGGCTGCTCGATGCCTATGCCCGCGATCCGATGGGCCAGGGCCGTCCGCTCACCCGCGAGGCCCGGGCCTGCCTGATCCCGGCCCTGCGCCGGGTCTCTGATGCACTGGTCCTGCTCGCGGTGGTCGATCCAGCCGCCTGGGGCGCTGCCGATCCGCCGGCCCCGCCCGCGGCGCATGCCCCCGATGCAGCCCCATTGGCGGTTCCAGAGGCGGTCCTGGTGGCGACCCCGGTGGCGACCATGGCGGGTGCCGGCGCGCTCGCCGTCGGTGTTGCCGTCTGTTTCACTGGCTTCTCGACCTTTCAGGCGCGCGGCTTGCTCAATCTGCACGATCTGGCCCTGTTGCCGGCCTGGCGCGGCCGTGGCATCGGCCGGCGGCTGCTGGCCGCGGTCGAGGCAATCGCGCGGGCGCGGGGCTATTGCAAGATCACCCTGGAGGTGCGCGGGGACAATGCCCCGGCGCGTGCCCTCTATGCCAGCGCCGGGTTCGGCGTGGCGCCGCCGGACGCCGCCGTGCCGATGGCCGACGGGGCCAATTCAAGCACGGCGATCACCCATCTGTTCTGCGAGAAACGTCTGGCGGACTGAAGTAGGGCCAGGGTGGCGGTCGCGGGAGGACTGCCCGTGGCCGGTGCTGGCCAATCGGTGCGGTGGCAGCGCCCGTGACCAGGACCCGCGCCCGCCGATCCACACCTACCTCGCTGCCGCGACCTGGGTTAGCATCTTATGCAGTCTTATTCGATCCGGTAGAGGTGTGCAGTGGAGAACCAACCCGGCCCCACAGATCAGCAGCAGAAACCGCACCGGGAGCAGCCGGCAGGCGCCCCCCCGCAGCGGTCGGACCCGCCCCAGCCGGCGGCAGCGCCCGCCCCTGATCCCGCGACCGCGGCGCCCCCCGTTACACCGCCGGCAGCAGCGACCTCAGCACCCGAATCGCGCTCGGATGTCGCACCACCAGCGCCGGCCGCCGGCCGCCCGGCGGCGGATGCGACCACGACCGGGGCAGCGGACGTGGCGGACACAGAAGCGGGGGCAGAATGGGAGGCGGAAGCCGACGAGGGAGACTGGCGTGAATACAGCATGGAGTTCGGCGACGTCCCCAATCTGCTGGAACGCCTGGGACGGACCCTGCTGCGGGGGGTGCTCATGCTGGTCTATGCGGTGGTGTTCGAGATCATCAATTACACCGTGTTCGGCATCGCCATCCTGCAATACCTCGTCATCGCCGCCACCGGCCGGCCGATCGGACCGCTGCAGCGAGTCAACGAGGTCCTGTCGGCCTACATGGGCGATGTCACGGCCTATCTCACCTGCGTGGACGATCGGGCGCCATTCCCGGTCTCGCGGCTGCGCGCGGCGCGCGGCCTGCCGCTGGAGCGGGCCTGGCGCCGCCCCACCAACACGGCGCCCGCCCCGGCACAGGATCCGCACGCCGATCGCTAGCCCCGGCGACAATCCCGTCGCCGTTGTGCGGCTGTCTCGTTCGCACCGCTGCAGCGCTGCTGGCACAATCCCGTCATCACGGGTGCTGCCCGGGGATGCGGCGCTGCCCAGGTGCCGGCCAGCCCCGGAGGCCAGTCCCAGAGGCCAGTCCAGAGTAGCGTCCCATGTCCGACCGTAGCGAGACCGTCACCCAACTGCTGGTGCGCAATGCCGCCATCGCCGACATCCCGTCGATCCGCGCCCTGTTCAAACGGGCCTATGCCGGCAGCGGGGTCAGTAGTTATAGCGCCGCCATGCTGCGCGGTCAGATCAACAAATTCCCCGAGGGGCAGTTTGTGGTCGAATATCAGGGCAACATCATCGGCTTCTGTTCCAGCTTCCTGACCAAGGGCGAGATCGGCCTCAAGCCGCACGACTGGAACTGGATCACCGGCGGCGGCTATGCCACCCGGCATGATCCCGATGGCGATTACCTCTATGGTATGGAGGTCTGTGTCGATCCCGACTTCCGCGGTCTGCGCATCGGCCAGCGCCTCTATGACGAGCGCAAGAAGCTAGCCCAGTCCTGGGCCTTGCGCGGCATCATCTATGGCGGTCGCCTGCCGACCCTGGCCGCCGCCCTGGAGCGCTACGACAGTGCCGAGGCCTATGTCGCCGAGGTCGAGGCCGGCCGCGAGAAGGACCCGGTGCTGACCTTCCAGTTGCGCAATGACTTCAAGGTGATCGGCCTCTTGCCCCATTATTGGTCGGAGGATCAGCAATCGCTGGGCTACGGGGTGCACCTGCTGTGGCGCAATCCCCAGGCCCCGGACGAGGTTGAGGAGGCGCGGGCCAAGAACTACGGCGGGCGCTATACCGACATCGTGCGGGTCGCCACGGTTCAGTACCAGCAGCGCCGGGTGACCTCGTTCGATGAATTCATCAACATGGTGCGTTATTTCGTCGACGTCACCGCCGACTATCGCGCCGATTTCTGCGTGTTTCCCGAGTTGTTCTCGTTGCAACTGCTGTCGATGGAGGATCAGAAGCTTACCCCGACCCAGGCGATCGAGGCGCTCACTCGCTACACCGCGCCAATCAAAGAGGCGTTGCGCGAGATGGCGGTGCGCTACAACATCAACATCATCGGCGGCTCTCATCCCACCATGATGGCGAACGGCCGGGTGGAGAACATCTGCTATATCTGCCTGCGCGGGGGCGAGGTCTACGAGCAGGCCAAGATCCATCCCACGCCCAACGAGGTCTATTGGTGGAACATCGAGGGCGGTAACGAACTCGCGGCGATCAATACCGATTGCGGGCCGATCGGGGTGCTGATCTGCTACGACGCAGAGTTCCCGGAACTGGCCCGGCACCTGGCCGATCAGGGCGCCAACATCATCTTCGTGCCCTTCTGTACCGACGAGCGCCAGTCCTATCTGCGGGTGCGCTATTGCTGCCATGCCCGCGCGGTGGAGAACCAGTGCTACGTGGTCATGTCCGGCAATTGCGGCAACCTGCCGAACGTGGCCAACATGGATATCCAGTATGCCCAGAGCTGCATCCTGACCCCCTGCGACTTTCCGTTCGCGCGTGACGGCGTCGCTGCCGATACTACCCCCAACGTCGAGACGGTCGCCTTCGCCGATCTGCGCCTGGAGGCCCTGCGCGAGGCCCGCTATGAGGGGACGGTGCAGAACCTCAAGGACCGCCGGCATGACCTATACCAGACCATTTGGCGCGAGCACTGAGCACTGGCGACTGCCGCTGGGGGCGTGGGCAGAGGCCAGCCGCCGGCACGCGCCAGGCGCGCTCGGGTTGGTGCGCGGCGGCCCTGCTCCTGCTCCTCGGCAGCGCCGCCGGGGTCGAGCCGGTCCCGGCCGAGCTGGGCGCAGCGGCAGCGGTGCGCTTCTTCGCCCTCGGCGATGTCCCCTATGCAGAGCCGGAATACGAGCAACTGACACGCCTACTGGCCGAGGCCAACCGCCGGCAGCCCCCGTTCATCCTGCATGTCGGCGACATCAAGGCCGGCAATGCCCCTTGCACCGAGGCCGCATTCGCCCGCATCGCCTCGCTGTTTCGCGACCAGCCGGTGCCGGTGGTTTATACCCCCGGCGACAACGAATGGACCGATTGCCGGCGCGCCGCCGCCGGTGGTTATGAGCCGCTGGAACGCCTGCAGGTGCTGCGCCGGCTGTTCTTCGCCGATCCACTGGTGTTGCGCATGACGGCGCTGCAACCGGTGCAGCCCGATCCGGACTATCCCGAGAACGCCTATTTCATCCACGGCGGGGTCATGTTCACACTCGTGCATGTGGTCGGCAGCAATAAACATCGACGCCCGGCGGAGGCCGCCGCGATGGCCGAGTTCCAACGCCGCAGCGCCGCCAATCGCGCCCTGCTGAGAGAGGCGGCGGCGGCGGCCCGGGCGCGCGGGGCGAGCGCCATGCTGGTGATCTGCCACGCCAATCCCATGCTCGAGCGCGCCGCGCCGCCGGCCGGCTTCCTACCCCTGCACGAGGACCTGCACGAACTGCTGCGGCAGTTCGACGGACCGCTGCTGCTGATCCACGGCGATACCCATCAGTTTCGCTTCGACCAGCCCCTGCACGACCCCCACACCGGGGCGCCGGTGACGCGCCTGTGGCGCCTGGAGGTACCGGGTTTCCCGTTCGTGGCCGGGGTCTGGGTCGAGGTGGCGACGGACGCGCCGGTACCGTTTCGCGTGACCCGCCAGAATCCGAGGGCGTTGGGGCAGCTCGAGGCGTTGCGGGGGAATTGATCAGCGCTGTCGCGGGGGATCGTCAGTCCACCACGCGCAGCACCGCCTCCTTGTCATGCTGCACCATGGCGTAGGCGGAATGGTTGTGAATCGATTCGAAGTTCTCTGCCTCGACCACGTAAGCGGCGATGCGCTCATCGGCACTGAGCCGGCGCGCCACGTCGCGCACCGTGTCTTCGACGAACTTGGGATTGTCGTAGGCGCGTTCGGTAACGAATTTCTCGTCCGGGCGCTTGAGCAGCCCATAGAGTTCGCATGAGGCCTCTGCCTCGACCATCTCAATCAGTTCCTCGATCCATAGGAAGCCGTGGGTGCGCGCCTCCACGGTGACATGGGAGCGCTGGTTGTGGGCACCGTAGGCGGAGATCTCCTTGGAGCAGGGGCATAGGCTGGTCACCGGCACCACTACCTTGATGGAGAGCTGCGGGCGGCCGTTGCGGATCTCGCCGATCAGGGTGACGTCGTAATCGAGCAGGCTTTCGACCCCGCTCACCGGTGCGCGCTTGTTGACGAAGAACGGGAAGCGCATCTCGATGTGGCCAGCCTCGGATTCCAGCCGTTCCGCCATCTCGGTGAGCATCTCCTTGAAGGTGCCGACGCCGATCTCGCGCTCGTGCCCGTTCAGGATGGCGACGAAGCGCGACATGTGAGTCCCTTTGAAGTGGTGCGGCAGGAACACGTACATGCTGAAGCTGGCCACGGTGTGCTGTTCGCTGCCGCTGCGGTCACTGATACGCACCGGATGACGGATGTCCTTGATGCCGACCTTGTCGATGGCGATTCGGCGGCTGTCGGCGCTGGACTGGACATCGGCGATGTCCAGTTCGGTACGGACGGGGGAAGGCTTATGCAGCGCGGATTCCACGGAACGATTCCTCTGAGCGGGGTCGCGGGGCCGATACCTCGGCAATGGACCGAAGGTGGGGCCGGTCGGTTGGCGACCAAAACGGCCGGGGCGGGTCTGCCCGATAACGGTCGTGGCAGCGGGGTTTGGTGGCGGTCGGCAGCCGCAAGGGGCGAGCCGGGGGCGGCCAGAACCGAGGCTGGCTGCCGATTATCCCGGAGCCGCGCGGGCTGGGCAAACCGCCGCCTGGTGCGGTTGGCGGGCAGACGCCAGCGATCCGCGCCGGCGGTCGGGTTGACTGACCGGGTCGGTGGCAGGCGCTCAGCGGCCCTGGTTGCTGGTCTTAGTGCGCTCGCGCAGGAACCAGAACACCCGTCGGCGCGGTCGGCTCGGCGCGATGGTGGTCGGGTTCGTTGTTGCCGCGGTGGTCGCCGTGGGCGGGGCCGCCGCGGCCTGGGGCGGTGCTGCCGGGTCCAGGTCGTCCTGGTGCGGGCCGTCGTTGTGGGTGGCGGCCGGCGCAGACTCGGGGCCGGCAGCGTCCGCGGTCGCGGCGGCTGCGGCCGGCGGCGTGCCCACGGCCTGCACGATCTCGTGCACGAAGCCGAGCTTGTCCGCCACCACCGGCGAGATCACGAACGGATAGAGGTCGGCAATCCCCATGCTACGGTTGAGGCTGTTGAGCGCGAAGGTCAGCGCGACCCATTGTTCGAGGATCGGTGCGAAGCTGGCCTGATGCCAGAGATCAGCCGCGGGCGCGGCACGCTGGACCTGGCCGTCCGGCAGCCAGCGTTCGGTCTGCACGCCAAAACCGGTCGCCGTCTCCAGCGTATCGACGATATGCAGATAATGAGCAAAGGTCTCGGCCCAGTCCTCCCATGGATGGGCGCTGGCATAGGCCGAGATATGCCGTTCCTGCCAGTCCGGTGGCGGGCCGTTGCGGTAATAGGCGGCGACCGACTCGCCATAGTCGTTCTGATCGTCGCCGAAACGGGCGCGGCAGGCCTCTAGCCGGCTCGGCCCGTCTGTGCCTGCCGCGCCGCCGCCGGCGGCCGGCCAGTTGTCGCGGATCAGCAGATCCCAGTAGAAGTGGCCGATCTCGTGGCGGAAGTGCCCGATCAGGGTGCGGTAGCGCTCGTCGAGATCGAGCCGGGTGCGCTCGCGCAGGGCCGGGTCGGCCTCGTCAACATTGATGGTGATCAACCCCTGATGATGACCGGTCGTCGTTGGCAGGCCGTCAGGGGGGGCATCCAGACTCGACAGGAACGCGAAAGCGAGTCCCCGATCCGGATCATCGCGTTGGTTGGGCAGCGGCAGTCCCAGTGATCGCAGTTCGAAGATCAGCCGGCGCTTGCCGGCCTCAATGTGGGCCCAGCGCGCCAGGTTCTCCGGTCGTGTCAGGTTGGGGATGACGCGGTTGAAACGGCAAGCGAGGCAGAAGGCCTCGCCGCTGGCAGCGGGTTCCATCCAGTTACAGACCTGATGCACTGCGTAGTTCTCGCATTGCCGATAGAGCCGGCCGGCCGCTTCCGGGGCCAACGCCCGCCATTGCCCGTCGCTGGCCGGTTCCAGCGCCGATAGCGTCAGCAGGTCCGGCAGCAACCCCAGGGTGTGGCCGCAATGGTTACAAGCGACGTTGTCGAAATAGATGGGATTGCCGCAATGCTGGCAATGGAAGGTCTGCATCTGGAACTCCGGGGGCGGAATGCGGGGCGCCTGGTCGTCCGGGCTGACCCCGGTGCGCCAGGCCGACCTAGCTTACGCCTGGCCTCGACCCCTGCCCAGCCAGGGGGTGGCCTGCGGCAGACCGCGGCAATGCGCGACACTGTGCGAGTGGTCGGCGCCCACATGCGCCACAGCAGGGCAAGGCGGGGCGGCGGGGCTGCCCGGTATTGTCCGCGCCGCTGGCAACGCGCTAATCCAGCCGCCGCCACACCAGGGTGCGGTTGTTGACCGGCATCGGCAGGTCTTCGGCCAGGGTCAGCCCGGCCGTGGCGGCGAAGCCTTGCAACGCGTCCAGGTCGCGGACGCCGCTGGCGGGGTCGTGCCAGCGCAGGGAGGCGTCGAAGCGGGCGTTGCTCTCGCTGGTGTGGCGACCACCGTAGCTAAACGGACCATAGAGCAGAAACGGCGCGCCTGGCGGTAGCAGGCGACCGACCCCAGCAAATAGGCGCTCGACCTGTGCCAACGACATGATGTGCGCGGTGTTGGCGCTGAAGACGGCATCGAAGGGTCCGCTGGGCCAGGGGCCGTCCACATCCAATACCAGCGGCGGAGGTAGATTAGGCAGTGCGGCCTCGTCGATCCAGAGCTGCATCCCGGGCAGATACTCGGCTAGGTCGCTGCATTGCCAGGTCAGATGGGGTAGGGCGGCGGCAAAGTGGACCGCGTGCTGGCCGGTACAACTGCCGATCTCCAATACCTGCCTGGCCGCTTGCAGGCGCGGGGCGAGCACCTTGAGGATGGGGGCCTGGTTCTCTTCACAGGCGGGGGCAAAGGGCTTATTCATAGTCATGGTCTGGGCCGGGGAGCAGGGGGGAGCCCTTGGCAACTGTGGCTGCTGGCCCCGGGGTGCAAGCCCGGGCGCCATCGCGCGCCCCGGTGGCGAAGTCCAGAGCAGCATCCCACGGGGACCGGCGGCATGGCGGCATGGCCCTGAATCCGCATGGGGGAATCCGCTATCATGGCCGCGTCGCACTGCTGCTGTCGCAAGACCCCGTGTCACGCCTATGCACTACTCTGCCCTGGCCCCTGCTATCGAGGTCTGTCGCGCTGCCCCATTGGCAGTGCTGGTCGCCATTCGCCCGCTGCTGGTGCCGTTCGCTGCGTGGGACCTTACATCGGTCAGGGAACGCGACGGGTTGCTGCGACGTCGGCCATGGTCCATCTCTAGCGTAATCGCAGCGTTACTGCTGGCACTGACCGTCGGTGGCTGCGGTGCCGATCTTCCCGGGCTGCGCCGGGCGGCACCCGCGACCGACCCCGGGGATGCGGTGGCGTTGGTCACGACCCCGAATGCCGAGCCCACCACGGCTGGGGATCTCGAGCACCCGCCGCGCTGGGAGTCCACCGTGGGGCTGACCCAGCCGGCGCCGGTCACGACCCGCATCGGGCCGCGCGCCGCGATGCGGTATTTCCCGACGGCCGCCACCGACCCCGCGGTGCGCGAGGCGAGCGATCCGCAAGCCCTCGCGGGGGAGGCTGAGCCCGGCTATGCGCTCTATACCTTTATCCTGGTGGGGGCGCCGGCCGCTGCTGCCGATAACATCACCTCGCGCGAACTGTTACGGGTGATCGAGACCTATGTCCTCGCCGCTGTCGGCAGCATTGGTCCGGACGCCGGCCTGCCGCGGGCGCAGACCCATGCCTTCCTGGTGCCGGTGCGCCCGGAGCGCAGCGGTGCCGACCTGCTGGAGCAGGCCGATCCGGCACTGGCCGCCCCGCTGCGCGCGGCGCTGGTGCGCCATCTGCAGGTGCAGGGACATACCGGACTGGCGAGCCGGCTGGAGCAGGCGGCGGGGCCATTCCTGATCACGGCTGCCGATCCGGCCCTGATCCCGGCAGACTGGCGTGCCCCGCGGCTGGTGGTGGATCTCAGCGACATTGGCCCCGAGTACATGTACGCGGTGGTGGATGTCTACGACCGCCCGGTCGCCGCGGAACTGGCTGGGACCCCGGATGGGCTGTTGCCGGTGCAGCAACGCCTGCTCGGGCTGTTTCCGGAGTCGGCCGGGCTGGCCGCGGCCGCCGATGTTCCGTTGGCCGCGGTGGTGGCCGCCCCCGCTGCGGCCGACTGGGTGTTTCTGGTGGGCACCCCGCCTGCCGCCACGCGGTCGCCGGCGAATCCGGCCGACCCGGCTGCGGCACCGTCACCGTCTGCTGCCGGTGCGATGCGTGCCGCTGGCATGCTCGCCGATGGCCCCTGAGGCAGGGTCTGCTGCCGTCCATCTGCCGTTGTCAGGCTGAACCCACAGGAGGCGACCCATGTTCGGCGCCCGTCTTGGCGGTCTATTCCGCTTTCTGATCGGCATCCTGCTGCTGCAGGGGGCCACCGCCCTGCTCACCTATACTGCCCTCAAGACCGATCTGGAGCAGACCGCCTGGCTGTTTGCCGCCCTTGCTGCCAGCCTGGGGATACTGGTGGCACTCTGGTTCGACTCGGTGCTGGGGTCGATGCGCGAGCAGACCCTGGCGCGACAGCAAAAGCGTCATTCGAAGGAACGCGAGCGTTATTCAAGGGAGCGCGAACGGCTGCGGGTGCAAGCCGAGCGCGAGCGGGCCAAGGTCGCGGTCAAGAAGACTAAGAGCGGGGCCAATCTACGCACTGGCCTGGCCGTTGGCGGCGTGGCCGGTCTGGGGGTGGCGATGATGCTGGCCCAGTCGGTGTTTCTGGGGCTGCTGGCGGCTACCACGGCCGGTGGTGCCGCGCTTGGCTACACCGTGCGCCTGCGGCAGGAGAAGCGTCAGCGGGCGCACGAGACCCTAGTCGCCAACCGGTTGCTGTTCGATGGCGAGAGCGAGGTGCCGGCGCTGGAGCTGCAGCCTGCCCCGGCAACTCCCAAGCGACGTTGGCGCAAACCCTCGGCCGAGTCCGCGGAGGACTGAGGCGCCGGTGGTTGAGCCGGCCGGCCTGTCGGAGCCTTTTTCATCCCGAGATCGCGAGACCTGATCCGCACTGCCTGGCCACCACCAGCGGTTGGTGCTGGCACGTCGGGTCCGTCCAGCGCACTGCCATTCCCGCGCCGCGTTGGGCATAATACGCCGCCGCATTGGCCGGGCAGCGGCGCCGCACCGGGTCTGTGCCGGTCGCCAGCAGTGTGCGGATGGCGCCGGTGTCTGCCAGGCCCCTGGGTGCTGTCCCGGGTGGCGTCTCCCTGGTCGGCATCCCCGGACCTTGCTGTGTACTCGCCGCGGTTGGCCTGTCGCCGCGCATCCCCCCGCGCGCCTGCCCGCGTGAGCGGTACCGCCGGCCCGCGGGTTCAACCGAAGGAAGTCAATCCGAGATGAAACAACGCAAAGCCTGCATCTTCGGCGGGACCGGCTTTATCGGTCAGCATCTGCTGATGCGCCTGGGCAAGGCTGGCTATCAGTGCGTGGTGCCCACCCGCCGGCCGCACCGCCACCGGGAACTCAAGCTGGTTCCCCAGACCACCCTGCGCGAGATCATCCAGCTCGATGAGGCGACCCTGGCCGATTGCATGGCCGGCTGCGATGTAGTGGTGAACCTGATCGGCATCCTCAACGAGCAGGGCAATACCCGCTTTGCCGAGGTGCACGTGGAATTGGTGCAGCGCCTCGGTGCGGCCCTGAGCGACACTGGGGTGCCGCGGCTGCTGCACATGAGCGCCCTGCAGGCGCATGCCGAGCGGGGCAGCAGTGCCTATCTGCGCTCTAAGGGACTCGGCGAGGATCTGGCGCATACCATTGGTGCAGCCACTCCCGGGCTCGCGGTGACCAGCTTCCGCCCATCGGTGGTGTTCGGCCGTGGCGACAGCCTGTTCAACCGGTTTGCATCGTTGTTGCGTCTGACCCCGGGCATCCTGCCGCTGGCCGCGCCAGATGCCCGCTTCGCCCCGGTCTGGGCCGGGGATGTGGCCGAGGCCATGGTGCGCACCCTGACCTTGCCCGAAAGTGCCGGGCGCCGCTATGACCTGTGCGGACCGCGCATCTTCACGTTGCGCGAGATCGTCGAGTACAGCGCCCGGCGGATCGGCCGGCGGGTGCTGATCTTGCCGCTGAACGAGCGTCAGTCAGCGCTGCAGGCGCGTCTCCTGGAGTACCTGCCGGGCAAGCCGCTGACCCGCGACAACCTGTTGTCGCTCAAGACTGCGAGCATCTGTGGCCAGCACAATGGCCTGCTGGAACTGGGCGTACATCCCACCGATATCGAGACGGTGGTCCCGACCTATCTGTGAGGGCGCCGCCGCTGCCGGGTCCAGTGTCCCCGGGCGCCTCGGGCCAACTGCGGCAGCGCGGCAGGCGGTTGGGAGCAACCGGCGCTATGCGGCGGTCCCAGGCCAGGCGTGGTCTCAGAGCCGGTGACGCAGGTCGCGGATGCTGAAGCCGCAGGGGATTAGGTCGGCCGGTAGCTGGCGGGCGAGGCCGAGGAACTGGAAGCGCTCGCCCATCTGGGTCGGCAGCAAGAGCTGCCTGGCACCGGCGTTGAGCTTGGCGAGCGTGAGCGGGTCGGCGGTCTCGGCGGCCGTGGTCAGCAGGTCGTCGATCCCGCAGCCCAACAGGAAGTGGGCCTGGGTGGTGTAACCGGCCAGATCCAACCCGGCGGCGCGGCCGGCGGCGGCGAGAGCGCTGAAGTCGACATGGGCGGTGATGTCCTGCAGGCCGATGTGTACGTAGGGATCGGTGTGGGCGCGGTGGCGATGATGGCAGAGCAGGGTGCCAGTGCGGCGCGCGGGGGCATAGAACTCGTGGCGTGGATAGCCGTAATCGCAGATCAGCACCAGGCCGGCGGTGAGCGCGGCGGCGAGGGCCCGCAGCCAGGGCGCGGCGCGCAGGTTGATCTCGGAGCAATAGCCGGGCGCCAGGGCCAGTCCGGCCGCCTGCAATGCGCCGACAGCGGCAGCCAGGCCCGGCGAGACCGGCGGCGCGCTGCACTCGGCGAGGCCGGCGTCGGTGCGGGTGACGAAGACCTCCTGGATGGCGCCGGCGGCGTCGATGCAGAAACGGTGTACCGGCATCGCGTCCAGTACCTCGTTGGCGATGACCAGGCCACTGACGTTGGCCGGCAGCCGTTGCAGCCAGTGCACGCGCGCCAGGTTCGGTACCCGTGTTGCCAGATGCTCGCGCTGGCGTGCCGCCAAGTCCGCACTGGGTTCCAGAATCAGATAGGCATCCGGCGACATGCCGGCGGCGGCCAGGGCGGTCAGCAATTCGCCCGCCAGGGCGCCGGAACCGGCCCCGAATTCCAGGATCTGGACCGGCCCGTGGCCGCTAGCGCGCAGCGCGGCCAGGATCTCGGCCGCCTGGGCGGCGAGGCAGCGTCCGAACAGGGGCGAGAGTTCAGGGGCGGTGACAAAATCCCCGGCCGGCCCCAACTTCACAGCACCGGCGCTGTAATAGCCCAATCCGGGCGCATACAAGGCCAGCTCCATGAACCGGTCGAAGGGTAGGCGCCCGCCAGCGGCGTCGATGGCGGCACCGATCGCCGTCTGCAGTTGGGCGCTGATCCTGGCTCCGGCGGCATCGTTGCGCCGGACGTTGAGCAATTCGCCAGTCGGCGCGCTGCCTTGATCGACTGCGCCGTCGGCCTTAGCCAGCGCTGCTGCGGCCGGGTCGCGGCCAGATTGCCGTTCTGTCATCGGTGATGCCCTGAGCTGAGCTTGCTTGGTGCGACTGCGCTATACCGACCCTGATTGCAGGAATCATCGCGTGGCCCTGTTCGATCACGACCATCCCAGCCAGTTGCAAGGTCAAGTCGCCCTGATTACCGGCGCCGCCCAGCGGATCGGCGCCGAGATTGCCCGCCAGCTGCATGCCGAGGGCGTGGATCTGCTGCTGCATTATCGTCGCTCGGGCAGCGCGGCGCAGTCCCTGGCGGCGAACCTGAACGGAATCCGTAACGATTCGGTCCGGTTGGTGCGGGCTGACTTGGGCGAGCTGGCCACGCTGCCGGGGCTGATCGAGGCGGCCAGTGCGTGGCGCGGCCGCCTCGATTTGCTGGTCAATAATGCCTCCAGCTTCTATCCAACCCCGTTTGGCGAGGTTCAGACCGAGCAGTGGGAAGACCTCATGGCGGCCAACCTCAAGGGGCCGTTCTTCCTGACCCAGGCCGCGGCACCGCTGCTGCGGGCCAGCCATGGCCAGGTCGTGAATCTGGTGGATATCCATGCCGAGCGGCCGCTGGCGGCGCACTCAGTCTATTCCATCGCCAAGGCCGGCAATGCCATGATGGTGCGCACCCTGGCCCGGGAGTTGGGTCCCGAGGTGCGGGTCAATGGCATCGCGCCGGGGGCCATCCTGTGGCCCGAGCAGGGGCTCGCCGAGGAGGCCAAGCAGACCATCCTCGCGCGCACTGCCTTGCAGCGGCCAGGGACCCCCGCCGATATCGCGCGCACCCTCATCTTTCTGGTCCGGGATGCGCCCTACATCACCGGGCAGATCATCGCAGTGGATGGCGGGCGCACGCTGCAGCAATGAGCTGGCCGCTGCCTTAGGTTGCCCGGCGAGCAGATCCACCCCGCGGCGCCCGCGCCCACCACGCAGAGCCGATTGCATTCTATGAGCCAAGACGAGAGCCCCCTGCGGCACCGCGGCGGTGACCGCAGTTCCCCCTATCCGGTCAGCCGCCTGGCGCCGGCCTTTGCCGCCCCCGACCTGGCCGCCGAGGTGGTCCGGGCCGAGGCCATGCTGAGCGCGCGCACCGGTGCGAAGCTGCGCGTGATTGCTGATCAGATCAAGGCCTTGCAGTCGGAGGCGCGCAAGGTGCTGCAAGAGGCCCGCGAGGAGCAGGCCCTGACCCAGGCCGAATGCGCGTTCCAGCGCCGGCCGGGGCAGATCTATCACCTCTATCGCCGGGCCAACGGCAGCCGTTATTTCTCGCTGCTGGCGCCGGCCGACTGGCAGGGCGAGCCGCCGCATCCATGGATCGGCAGTTATCGGCTGGAGCCGGATCATTCCTGGACCCCGGCGGCGCGCCTGGGGCAGCCCGACGATACCGGCGAACTGGTCCGGCAATTGCTCGAAATCGGAGGGTTCGGAGGGTTGGCGGTGCTACCGAAGCCCGACGACCGAGGCCGATCGGACCCGACCGGGCCAGCGGATTAGCTGTTCAGCCGCGACCGTCGTCAGGTCATTACCAGGCAGGTCAGGTTCCACAGGGTGGCCGGCACGGCGATCGGCAGGCACGCCGCCCGGGGCCAGCCACCCAGGGCGGCGCGGCAGGGCGGGGTGTTCGTTGTTGCCGCTGTGCCTGCTGCCCCGCTGCCGCGTTGGGTGTGGCCGCGGGGCTGCACTTAGCGGGCGTGATAGGGGCGGCTCAGCTCATGCACGGCGGCGACCATGGCCGCGGCATGCTCCGGGTCGACATCCGGGTGGATGCCATGGCCCAGGTTGAAGACATGGCCGCTGCCAGCGCCGTAGCTGGCCAATACCCGGCCGACCTCGCGGCGAATGCGCTCTGGGGCGGCATACAGGGCACAGGGATCGAGATTGCCCTGCAGGGCGACGCGGTCCTGCACCAGGCGCCGCGCATCGGCCAGGTCCAGGGTCCAATCCACGCCGAGGGCATCGCAGCCGGTCTCGGCCATCCGGTCGAGCCATTGTCCGGCACCCTTGGAGAACAGGATCACCGGTATCCGCCGGCCCGCGGCCTCGCGGGTCAGGCCATCGACGATGCGCTCCATGTAGCGCAGCGAGAACTCGCGGAAATCGCTCGGGGCGAGGACCCCGCCCCAGGTGTCGAACACCATCACGGCCTGGGCACCGCGGGCGATCTGCGCGTTGAGATAGGCGATGACCGCGTCGGCCAGCTTGCCGAGCAGGCTGTGCAGCAGGTCGGGCCGGTCGAAGAGCATCGCCTTGCTACGGGTGAACCCCTTGGCACTGCCGCCCTCGATCATGTAGGTGGCCAGGGTCCAGGGACTGCCGGAGAAGCCGATCAAGGGCACGCGCCCGCCGAGTTCCTGACGGATCAAGGCCACCGCATCCATCACGTAGCGTAGTTCCCCTTCTGGGTCCGGCACGCCGATGCGTTCGACGTCGGCCGCGCTGCGCACCGGATGGGCGAACTGTGGTCCCTCGCCCTCGGCAAAAGAGAGCCCCAGCCCCATCGCATCCGGGATGGTCAGGATGTCCGAAAACAGGATGGCGGCATCGAGCGGGAAGCGATCCAGCGGTTGAATGGTGACCTCGCAGGCCAGTTCCGGGCAGCGGCAGAGGTCCATGAAGCTGCCGGCCTTGGCGCGGGTGGCGCGGTATTCGGGCAGGTAGCGGCCGGCCTGGCGCATCATCCAGACTGGGGTGTATTCCACGGGTTCGCGCAGCAGCGCGCGTAGGAAGGTATCGTTCTTGAGTTCGGACACGGGCTTGGGGTTCCGCAGCGGTGGTTCAAGGGGACTGACCGGCCAGGATACTACAGGCGCCCCGGTGCAGGCGCCGCGCCGGGTCGCTTCAGCCCCGCGGCGCGCCGGCGGCCCGGCGCAGCGAGCCAATCGTAGATGCGCCGGGCGGCGGTGCGTCCCTCTGGGGATCGCGCCCATCGTGTCTCTCAGCGGCCCGCGCGAGTTCTCGCTCACCAGCGCGCCGCGGCCATGCAGCACAACCAAACCGTTGCGCAACAGGCTTGTTTGAATGCCAGGCTGATCCCGCGGCGACGTCCCCGGTCGCCCCGTTCAGGCGCGCGCGTCGGTACTGGCGTCCAGATAGGCGCGGGCCAGTTCCAGCAGGCGGCGGCGGCCGAACAGGATCTGGGTGCGCCGCCCGCCGACCTGCCGCCACAGCATGGCGGCGCGGATGCCGGCCAGCAGCAGGGCGCGGATGCGCTCCTGGTTTTCCAGGTTTTGCAGGTACAGCGGATTGCCACGCACCACGATGCGCGGCTCCAGCTTGCTGATGGTGGCGGCATAGAGGCTGGCCAGGCGCTCGATCACCGTGCGCTCGAGCAGCGGGCGGTCGCCGCGCACCGCCGCGGCCACCTCGATCCCGTCGCGGATCGCCGCCAGCATGTCGCTGCGGCCGGCCAGGGTGCGTTCATGGCCGAGCAGGGCGATCACATAACGGGTCAGGTCGAGATTGCGTTCGGGCTGGCCGGTGAGCTGGGCGATGATTTGACGGGCGCCGGTCGCTACTGCCCCCGGCGGTCCGAACACCGCGGGGACGTTTGCCGCATCGATCTGAAACAGGCTGTAGATGCAGGGTTGCAGGTGGGCGGTGTCGAGGCTGCCGCGGCTGGCGATGCGTTGCACGCAGTGGGCCGCCTGGTAGAGGCCGGCCAGCGCGATGAGACGATCCTGGTCGCTGTGAGGCATGGATGAGGCTGAGGTGATGGCTGAACGATCGGGATGCGGCGACGGCCAGCGCCACGGCGGGCGCGATCAGGGCCGTCGGGCGGACGGCGGAAGCGGGGCCGCGGGGTGGGACCGCGCGGCGGTGATGATGCAGCCGCCGAGGCAGTCCGCCCCCTGGTAGAACACGGCCGACTGGCCGGGCGTGACGGCGCGCTGGGGTTGGTCGAACTGGACCTGGCAGCGCTCGCTATCGTACTCGACCAGCGTCGCCCATTGCAGGGGCTGGCGGTGGCGCAGCCGACATTGCATGCGCAGCGGCGCTGCCGCCGGCGGCGTACCGCTGATCCAATGCAGTTGCTCGCCGTCCAGGGTCTGGGCATAGAGCAGCGGGTGCCGGTCTCCCTGGACCACGATCAGAGCATTGCGGGCCGGGTCCTTGGCGGCGACGTACCAGGGGGCGTCGCCACCGCCGGCCACGCCGCCGATGCCGAGCCCCTGGCGTTGCCCGATGGTGTGCCAGGCGAGGCCGCGATGCTGCCCCAGGACCTGTCCGCTCGGGGTGATGATCGGTCCCGGGTCGGCCGGCAGCCAGCGCGCCAGAAAGCTGCCGAAGCGCTGCTCGCCGATGAAACAGATGCCGGTGCTGTCTTTCTTGGCGGCGTTGCCCAGCCCGAGCGTGCGGGCGATGGCGCGCACCTCGGCCTTGGTGAGGTCGGCCAGCGGGAAGTGAGCGCGGGCCAGTTGCATCTGGGTCAGGCGATAGAGGAAATAGGTCTGATCCTTGTTGGCATCGGCCGCCAGGGCCAGGTGGCTAGCGTGCGGGTGGTGGCGGACGCGGGCGTAATGGCCAGTGGCGATCGCCGCGGCGCCGAGGGTCTGGGCATGCTCCAGGAAGGCGCGGAACTTGATCTCGCTGTTGCAAAGCACATCCGGATTTGGGGTGCGCAGGGCGCGGTACTCGGCCAGGAACTGTGCAAAGACCCGGTCCCAGTATTCAGTGGCAAAGTTCACCGTATGCAGTCGGATGCCCAGGCGGTCCGCGACCGCTCGGGCATCGGCCAGGTCGGCGGCCGCGGCGCAGTAGCCGGCGTGGTCGTCCTCTTCCCAGTTCTTCATGAACAAGGCCTCGACCCGGCACCCCTGCTGCAGCAGCAGGTGGGCGGCGACGGCCGAATCGACCCCGCCGGAAAGCCCTACCATCAGTAGAGGTCGCGGCGTTGCCTGGGAGGGGGCAGAAAAGGCAGCAGCGAAGGTCATCGGGGGATTCTATACTTGCGCGCGCTCGGCGGTGATCCGCGTGTTTGCCCCGATCCCCTGTCCGATTCATGACCAGCCATTCCGCGACGACCAGGGCCGCGACATGACCAAGCCTGCAGGCAATGCCGGTGCGAGCACCGATGGTTCGACCTGCGCGCCGGCGCCGGTCACCGCTGGGGCTGCCAGTCCCGGTGCGCGCCTGCGCGATCGCGTGGGCCGGGCGCCGTCGTCCATCCACGGCCTGGGCTGTTTTGCCCGCATCGCGTTTCGGGCCGGGGATTGGATCGGCACCTACGAAGGCACCCCGACCACCCGCGACGGCACCTATGTGCTCTGGGTCGGCGATGACCAGGGCAATTGGAGCGGGCGCAGCGGCAGCAATCTGCTGCGCTGGCTCAACCACAGCGACCAGCCCAATACCGTCTTCGATGGTTTCCAGCTTTATGCCCTGCGCGATATCGCCAGCGGCGAGGAGCTGACCTTCGATTACGGTGGAGGGACAGCGGCCGGGGCCGATTGCTGAGGCCGGTCCGCCAGGATGGCCAGGCGATCCGGTCAAGCGGTCTGGTTCAGGGCGCCGGTTCAGGGGGTGCGCGCCAGGGTCCAGACCTCGATCTCGGCACAACCGGCCGCGAGCAGGGTACGGGTCAGCTCGGCCACCGTGCTGCCAGTGGTGACCACATCGTCGAGCAACACGAGCCGCCGCCCGGCGAGCGCACCGCTGGCGCGAAAGGCGCCACGGATATTGGCTGCACGGGCGCGGCGGTCGAGGGCTGCCTGGGGCGGGGTGGCTCGCACCCGCGCGCAACAGCGGTGATCCACCGGCAGCGCGAGGCGGCGCCCGAGGATGCGGGCCAGTTCCAGCGTCTGATTGTAGCCGCGCTCGCGCAGGCGCCGCGGATGCAGCGGCACCGGCACGATGGCATCGGGACGGAACGGCATCCGCGGGGCCGGCCGGTCGCGCTCGGGGGCAGCGAAGGCATCGGCCATGAGTTGCCCGAGCAGGCGGATCAGCTCGGTGCGGGCGCGAAACTTCAGGCCGCCTACCAGCATCGGCAGCGGGTCTTCGTAGCGAAACACCGCTCGACAGCGGCTGAACAGGGGCGGGCGGCGCAGGCAGCGCCCACAGGGCTGATCCGGCGGCTGGCCAGGGGCGAAGGGCAGGGCGCAGCGCGGACAGCAGGGATCGATACCGGGCAGCTCGGCGCGGCAGCCGGGGCAGAGATCGTACCCCGCGCTGCCTGGGGCGCCACAGAGGACACAGGTCGGAGGGAAGAGCAGGGCGGTGGCGGCCGCGAGGATGGTGGCGGGGGTGGCCACTGAGGTCTCCGGGCAGACGGGCTGGGAGCGGGCAGCCTAACAGGCCCCTCGCCTGCCTGCCGAGCGGCACAGGGCAAGTGTGGGCAGCCGGACGGTGCGGCGGATGGGCGAATGACGTCTCGAATCGGGATCGGCCAGGGCAGGCAACCAGGATCGGCAAGCAGAGCAGCAGCCGGGGCAGCTGCAGCGAGGGCGGCGATCGGCGCAGTCCTCTCCACGGGGGTCGGGAGGCGACGCCGCTGATACTAGCGAGGCTGGTGGTCCCTGCCGATCTTGATGGGCAGATCCCCGTGAGGAGGGATGAACTGGCCGATGTCCCCCGTATCCGACAGCCTGGCCCGAAGCAGGCGTCGACGGTCGGTTCAGATGAGGGCGCCGACCAGGCTACGGGCCGAGTGTTCCACCGCCTTTTGTACCATGGCCGTGACCAGGGCCTTGCCAAACAGCTCGCCAGCGCGACGGGCGCCGTTGTTGGTGGTGCGCCGCACCGTGCCCATGCAGCCTAGGCGCTCCAGGGTGCCGAGCAATTCCGGATGGGTGAGCCGGGCGGGATCGTAGTTGACTGTGATACTACCCGCCCGCGGGTTGATCTGGACTGCCTCGACACCGTCCATCGACAATAGATGTTCTCTGGCGGCCTCGCTGCGATGGGCGCTGCAGCGGAAGGCGTTGGAACGGACGCGAATGCGACCGGGGATGTGATGAATGTACTGGCTCATGGCGGTGCAGCTCCGGGATCAGCGCAAAACCAAATGCGAACGATTTGCATTATATGCGTTGTTCCGCGTTGTGCAAGCGGTTTCATCCTGATCCTGGCCAGCCGCTTGCTTGGCCCGCGCACGGCCAGGCGGGCGCCGGTGATCCGCCGCGGTGGCGGCCCCGGGTGGCCGCCCGGGACCGGTGCTCAGGGCCCTCCTGGTGGCTGGTCGATAGCAGGGCAGCGGCCGGATCAGGGCAGCTCGGGTGGTCGCACTCAGGCCATCGCTGCCACCGCCTGATCGAGGTCCAGGGGCCGGTGCGCCGGCAGGCCACGCACCGCGCCGTGGCCAGGCGCCGGCGCGCTGGCCGCGGTGGCGAGCGTGGCCAGCGCGTGGGTGAACGCGCTGATGCCCGAGCGCTCCAGCAGCAGGCAGGGTTTGTTGGTGCGCTTGCAAAAGCGTTTGGCCCGCTGATAGGCGTCATGGCTGCAGTTGTCTGCCGGACAGAGCACGGCGTCGGCCGTCGCCAGCAGGGTCTCCAGGCGCTGGCGGCTGTCCTCCAGCCCACCGTCGTGGCGTAGCAATTCTCCTTTGCAGCGCCTCACCAGGTCCCGATAGCGGGTGGTCAGGGAGCCGCGACCGCCGACACAGAGGATGCGCCGGCCGCCCAGGTCGATGGGCGTTGGGTCTGCCTCATTGCAGTCGGCACAGTCGCCGCTGCAGGCGGTGGCGCCTGGCGCCGACCCGGCAAGCGACCTGGCAACGGGCCCGCCGCTGCTGGCTGCGGTGGCGGCTTCCAGGCGTGCCGCCAAGGCTGCTGCCCGCTGCCGCGCCAATGCGCCCTGCCGGGTACAGTCGGCGAGCAGGTCGCTGAGTTCGGCAACGCGCGCGCGCAAGGCGGCCAGTTCCGCGCCTTGTTCAAGTTCGGCAATGCGTGTCTGCGCTGTGCTGAGCGCCCGCGCCGCATCCTGCCGGGCGCTGATCTCGGCCTCCAGGTGAGCGATGCGGGCATCGCGAGCGGCCAGGCGGCGGGCGTGTCGCTCGGCCTCCGCGGCGGCTGCTTGGCGTGCTGCGGCCAAGGCCGCGCGGGTCTCGGTCAGGACGCGCATGTCGGCGCTGAGGCCGGCACCGATCTGATGCGAGAGCATGTGCACATCCTCATAGAGACGCACGCGCAGTGCGTCGTCGGCCCGAGCATGGGTCATGATTGCCCAGAGCGTTGCTGGCACTTGGCCCTCGGCACCGGCCGTCTGCCAATGTTCGGCCAGTTCGGCGGTTGTCTGTATCCGGGCCAGGCGCTTGATGGTGCTGGCATATTTGCGCTCCAGGGCCTTCTGGGCAGCCACTGCGAGGGGATTACGGTCGGTGGCCGCGGCGACGAAGCTGACATGGATCTCATAGTCGCTGAGTCGGGTGCGCGCCGGCGTGCCGGCCTTGCGTGCCAGGGTGCGTAACTCGTCGACATGCAGACAGGTCCCGATGATCGGGCAATGGTACTTGTGGGGCAGCTCCCAGAGCCGGCGCCGGCCGCTGCTGGTCCAGGGGCGGGTAGCGCTGGCCAGGGTCGTGCCGCGGTCCTCGGGCAGGGCTGTCTCCAGCGCCAGCGGACTGGCTGCAGCCAGGGCGGCGGCCAGAGCGGCGGGCTGCGGCTGCCGGCAGCGGGGTTGCTGGTCGCTCCGTCGCGGGGTCGTAAGAGGGACTGTGGCATGATGGTCGCACATGGTCAGTTCTCCGCTGTTGGGTCGTGGACGACGCCGGCAGGCGGCGTCGGTCGGAGGCGCGGGCTGACCGTCCCGGCGCTGGCCATGACTGGCGGGCCGGGGACTGGCTGGCAGGGTTGAGCGAGGTGCGGCGAGGCCGGCTGCTGATGGCGCAGCGCTGGCGACGACACCCCTGGTGGCATCAGAAGGCGCAGAGACGAGAATAAGAACTATTATCGTTAATGTCCAGCACCAAACCAGCGCCAAACCAGCGGCGGACAGTTGCGGGTGCGACCTGGCTTCGGTCACTATCCTGGCGCGGGTCTGTGCCCCGCAACAGCAGTGAACGCCAGCGATCACTGGCAGTGGCGCAGGCCCTGCGCGGCTGTCCCTGCGCGGGGACCTCATACACTCGGGCCGGACCGTCGGCACTCAGCGGAGCAAAGACTATGCGCATGCTGGATGGGGAGCGGCAGGTCATCGCTGACCTGAAGGATGAGGGTCAGATCGTCGTCGAGCGGAGTTATCCAACCTTTACCGTCACCGCGGTGCGCCATCCGACCCTGGGCAAGTTGGTGCTGGTGGAGGGCAAGGATGGCCAGGGTGTGGTCGTGGCGACCGAGGAGTGAGCACGCGGTCGGCTGCCGGCGTGCCTGGCGGCCTGCTGGCTCTCAGCCCTCAGCCCGGCGCAACTGCTCGGTGAGCTTCTGGAATTCGCGTTGCATCTCCAGGTTCTGGAACGGCCGCAGGGCCGGCACCTCGCGCTCGATCAGGCTGCTGATCAGGCGCTGGCTGGATTGCACCAGGTCGACCAGCTCGCCTGAGACACGCACTGTTTCATAAGTATTCCAGGCAGCCTCGATGTCGCGGGTCAGGGTGGCGGTGGCAGCGGCCACCTGCGCTTGCTGTTCAAGCAGATAGGCGCGATAGACCCGGGCCGCCTCGATCGTGAGAGCCTGGGCGCGCAGGTTGGCATCAAGCAACTCGGCCTGGTCCGGCTGTGCCCGGCGCAGCGCCCGCGTCTCTTCGCTCAATTGCCGGGCGCGGGTGGCGATGTCGTCGATGCGGGGCAGGTAAACGGTCGCGATCCGCGTCTCGACCTCGGTGTGCATGTGGGCCAGCGCCCGCAGCAGGATCACGTACATGCCGTAATAGCGCCGGGCGCTCTGTAGGTCCTCGCCGCTCTCGCGGACCAGCCGCTCCAGTTGCTCGGTGATCGCCTTGACGTTGTCGAAGACGATGCCGAGATCGACCAGGTTGTCGCCCACCACGGTGGCCAGCAGTAGTTCCACCTGGTCCGGCGTCAGCGCCAGCCCAATGCCGCGCAGTTCATTGGCGAAGGTCGCCTTGATGGCATCGCGTTCGGCCTGATAGCCGCGGATGTCGGCCTGGCGACGGGCGATCAGGGCGTCGTAGTCGGCCTGGTTGCGACCGAACCGAGACTCGGCCGGGGCGGCCACCCGCTGGCGCCGGTAGGTGTCGAGATCGGCGCGGGCGCGCAGGATCTCGGCCTGCAGGGCCTGGATGCGGGTCCGGTACTGCTGCACCGGCGAGGTGGAGAGCAGCGCCACGGCCTCGCCGAGCAGGGCATCGAGGTCGGCATCGGCGTCGGTCTGGTCGCGGCGGAACCAGGCCCGTTCCGGCAGCTCCCGGCGCACCTCCTGCAGTGCCAGGCCGGCCTCCAGGCGCGGCAGGACCCCGGTCCAGACTTGCTGGAAGGCATCTGCCTCGGCCGGGCTCAAGGCGGCGCGAGCCTGTTCCCAGGCCGATTCCCAGGCCGAGTGGGTGGCCGCGCGTGAGCGTTGCCACCAGTCCGCGGCGGTAGTGCGGTAGCGATCCCAGCGGGTCGCCTCGTTGTCGTCGTCGGCAGCCAGGCGGCCGGGTCCGATCAGCATGCCGATGCAGGCGAACAGCAGCGCTAGCAGCAGGCGCTTGGGCATCGGGGCGTGCCTGTGGTGGGTGGAGCAGGGCCGACACTCTAGCAAGTTTCTCTGGTTGTCAGTCATCGGGTCGTCCGCTAGACTTCTGGATTCGGTCAGTCCTGCGCACGCGCCACGGCTGCCCTGACCCGGGCAACCCTGACTCGAGCAACCCTGTGTGCACCGGGTGTGCACCGGGCTCGACAGAATTTCTATGGTGGATCGTGCCGGTCCCCTCGCGACGCGAAGCCGTGAACCCGGTCAGGCCCGGAAGGGAGCAGCCGCAGCGGTGGATGCGGGCGCCGGGGTGCGGCTGGTGCGATCCGCCACCCATTGCCGCCGTCAGCCCCCGCGCCCGGTCCCGACTGCGCCGGGCGCTTGCTGCGAGCGCGGAGCCGGCGGTGCTGCGCCCGACCTCGGGTCGGTCCTCCCCCGCCGGGTGCGGATATCACCGGCACTGCGCTACACTCGTCCGCATGGCTCCGCCCCGCGTCATCCCGATCCTGCCCAACGCCCCGGCCGCGATGTTCGTGTCACCGGATGGTCGGTCAGCCTTCCATCCCGCGGGCTTGATCCAATGACCTACCAGGTCTTGGCCCGCAAGTGGCGCCCGCGCACCTTTGCTGATCTGGTCGGCCAAGAGCACGTAGTGCGCGCCCTGGTGAATGCGCTGGAGCGGGGTCAACTGCACCATGCTTACCTATTCACCGGCACCCGCGGGGTCGGCAAGACCACCATCGCCCGCATCCTGGCCAAGACGCTGAACTGCGAGCAGGGTATCGGTCCCACACCCTGCGGCGTCTGCAGTACCTGTGTGGAGATCGACAGCGGGCGCTATGTGGACCTGATCGAGGTGGACGCCGCTTCCCGGACCAAGGTGGATCAGACCCGGGATCTGCTCGATAATGTTCCCTTCGCGCCGGTGCGCGGGCGCTTCAAGGTGTACCTGATCGACGAGGTACACATGTTCTCCACCAGCAGCTTCAATGCCCTGCTGAAGACGCTGGAGGAGCCCCCGCCGCACGTGAAGTTCGTCCTCGCCACCACCGATCCGCAAAAACTGCCGGCCACGGTCCTGTCGCGTTGCCTGCAGTTCAATCTCAAGCGCCTGCTGCCGACCCAGATCCGTGGCCAGTTCGAGACCGTGCTGCGGGCTGAGGGCGTCGATTTCGAGGCTGGTGCCCTGAACCTGCTGGCGCGCGCCGCCGACGGCAGCATGCGCGATGGGCTGAGCCTGCTCGATCAGGCGATCGCCTTCGGTGCCGGACGGGTCGGCGAGGCCGATGTGCGCGCGATGCTCGGTACCCGCGGCGGCGATCTCACCCTGGACCTGCTTGCCGCTTTGGCTGCCAGCGATGGGGCACGGGTGCTGGCCGAGGTGGCGCGGATCGCCGAACTCACCCCGGACTTCGCCGGGGTGCTGGCGGACCTGATCGCCATGCTCCATCGCCTTGCCCTGGCCCAGCAGGTTCCTGCGACCCTGGCCATCGATGATCCGGATCGGGAGCGCATCACCGCCCTGGCCGCGCGCATCCCCGCTGAGGATGTGCAACTGTTCTATCAGATCATGCTGCTGGGCCAGGCCGATCTGCCACTCGCCCCGGACCCGCGCAGCGGCTTGGAGATGGTTCTGCTGCGGGCACTCGCGTTTCGGCCCGACGATGGCGAGACCAATACCGGCGCTGATCGCGCAGGGGCCCCGGGTCCGGCCGCGAGCGCCGCCTCGGAGACCCCAGCGACGGCAGCGCCCACCACAGCTAGGCGCTCCGCCGGCCTGGTATCTGGTGCCGCCCCCCCCGCGGCGACCTCTGCGGCTACCCACACACCAGCGCCCAGTTCTACCTCAGGGCCGGCAGCGCCCGCGGCGGAGCTGGCCGGTGACAGCCTGGAGCCTAAGCCCCGTGCCGACTCCGCGTCAGCTCGTCGGCCGGATGAAGAGCCGCAGCGGCCGTCGCTGACCGGTCCCGAGGATTGGTATCGCCTGGTGCAGGGCATGGCGCTGACCGGACTCGCCAGCCAACTCGTCCAGCATTGCGCGTTTCGGCACTGGGACGGGCGGCGGCTGTGCCTGCATCTGGACCCGAGCCTGCGACATCTGCGCGCGGCGGCGGTCGAGGCGCGCCTCACCGAGGCCCTGAGCGTGGCCCTCGGTGGCACGGTGCGACTGGAGATCGACGCCAGTGCGCCTGCCGATGCCTCTGCCAGTGCGCGCGGCACCGCGACCCCGGCCGCGCGCCGGGCCGAGGATCAGGCGCGGCACCGGGCCGCGGCTGCGGACCTGCTCGCCGCCGATCCAGCGGCGTGCGAACTGCAACAGCGTTTCGATGCCGACTGGCTGCCCGACAGCATCCAGGCGGCGGACTGACAGTAATCGACACAGAGGCGAGGTACAGGCGATGAAGGGTGGTCTCGGCAATATGCTCAAGCAGGCCCAGAAGATGCAGGAGGATCTCAAGCGCTCGCAGGAGCGGCTCGCCCAAGAGGAGGTCGTTGGCGAGTCTGGCGGGGGCATGGTCAAGGTCACCATGACCGGTCGCCACGAGGTGCGCCGGGTGGCGATTGATCCCTCGCTGCTCGGCGACGACCAGGAGATGCTCGAGGACCTGATCGCCGCCGCGGTCAACGATGCCGTCCGCCGGGTCGGCGAGAAGGTGCAGGAAAACATGGCCGAGATCACTGCCGGGCTGCCGTTGCCCCCGGGCATGAAGCTACCATTCTGAGTCGGCGCACCGATGGTTGCTTGCGTCGCGGCGCGCTGTCCCGGGGCCTTCGGGCGCCGGCAGATGCACCAGTCATCGGGTGAGCGCCCGGCCCCGTGCCTTGGTGTGGGTTCCGACCGCCCACTACACGACGACCAGACGGCCGGCTCCGCTTTCCGAACCTCCGGGCGCAGCGGGCGCTAACCGGCGGCCATTTCATGCCTGATCAGAGTCTGTTGACGCAGCTGATCGAGGCGCTGCGCGCCCTGCCTGGGGTCGGCCCCAAGTCGGCACAGCGTATGGCCTTCTATCTGCTGCAGCGCGACCGGGCGGCCGGGCGCGAACTGGCGGCGGTAATGGCTGAGGCGATGACGCGTATCGGCCGCTGTGAACGCTGCCGCACCCTGACCGAGCAACCAGTGTGCGACATCTGCGCCAATCCCCGGCGCGACCCCGCATTGCTCTGTATCGTCGAACAGCCTGCCGATCTGGTGGCCATCGAACAGGCCACTGATTATCGGGGCCTGTATTTCGTGCTCGGCGGGCGCCTGTCGCCACTCGATGGGATCGGGCCCGCCGAACTGGAGCTGGAGCGGCTGGCGACCCGGCTGCATGATGGCGTGGTCCGCGAAGCAATCCTGGCCGTCAGCTCGACCATCGAGGGTAACGCCACGGCCCTCTATATCGAAGAACTGGCCCGCGGCGCGGCGCTGCGCCTGACCCGGATCGCGCATGGCGTGCCACTCGGCGGCGAGCTGGAATACGTCGATGGCGGCACCCTGGCGCATGCCTTCGCCGGGCGTCGGGTCTTGTAGCCGATCCCGGCAGCCGTGCGTCACCGAGCCCCAGACGTGCATATTGCTTGGTTTCCTTTCACCGGCAGAGGCAGTCATGTCCGATACCATCTTCGGTAAAATCGCCGCTGGCGAGATCACGGCCGACATCGTCTACGAAGACGCCGATGTGGTGGCCTTTCGCGACCTCAATCCCCAGGCCCCGGTGCACATCCTGGTGATTCCGCGCCAGCCACTGCCCTCGCTGGAGCAGGTCGATGACCAAGATGCCCCATTACTCGGCAAGCTGCTGGTGGCTGCGGCGAAGGTCGCCCGTCAGGAGGGCATCGCCAAGGCCGGGTATCGCACCGTGATCAACTGTAATGCCGCTGGCGGGCAGACCGTTCTTCACCTGCACCTGCACGTGCTCGGCGGGCGTCCGCTACAGTGGCCGCCGGGCTGAGCCGCGGGCGCGGATGCCGTGGTCAGCGAGGTTAGCGTGCACGGCCAATCGATCAGCATGTCTCTATGCGCGTGCCCTGGCACGGGTTAGCATGCATCCCCGATGCGGCGCTGCCGATACCTCGAGTGCCGGCAGCGCCGCGGTTCTCCATCCCACCAGCCGCGACCTCGCCACCCGTGCCATCGTTCGCACCCACCAATCCTTCGGGCGCCGCCGGTTCCGGCCAGGCGGCACGTCCGCTCAATCCCAGCTTCGAAATGAAGGCGGCGGCGTTCACCTTGCCGGTATTGCGTCTGCTGGCACTGGACATGGACGCGGTTGCCGAGGAACTGGCCGCCCGGGTGGAGCAAGCCCCGGGCTTCTTCCGCAATACCCCGGTCGTGGTCGATCTTGGTGCCCTCACCGAGGCCGAGGATGCGGTCGACTTTCCACAACTGGTGGGGCTGCTGCGCGGGTTGGGGATGATCCCGGTGGGGGTGCGTGGCGGCAATGCCGAGCAGCACCAGGCCGCGCAGGCGATGGAGTTGGCCATCCTTGCCGATGTATTGAAGTCGCGCGCCCGTGCCGGTAGCCGGCCGGCGGGGACCGAGACCTCGGAGACGGAGCCCGCCGATAGCAACGGTGCAGCCAACCTTTCCAGTGGCGTGGATCAGACGGTGTCGCTGATCACCCGGCCGGTGCGTTCAGGGCAGCGGGTCTATGCGGCGGGAGGCGACATGACCGTGATTGCTCCGGTCAGTTCCGGGGCCGATCTGATGGCTGATGGTAGTATTCATGTCTACGGCCCGCTGCGCGGTCGTGCCATGGCTGGTCTGCGGGGCAACAAGGCGGCGCGCATCTTTTGCAGTGACCTGCAGGCAGAGCTTGTCTCCATCGCTGGCCATTACCGGGTCAGCGAAAATATCCCGGCAGAATTGCGCGGCCGCCAGGTCCAGATCTTTCTGGACCACGAGGTGTTGCGGATCGATCCCCTGTAGCGCGGCACCGGCCGCGTTGCGATCATCATCGTACTCCAACGACTACGCACAGGTTTAGGGAGACAAGTCCTTGGCCAGAATCATCGTCATCACCTCCGGCAAGGGTGGAGTCGGCAAGACCACGACTGCCGCCGCCATGGCCATGGGCCTGGCCCAGCGCGGTCATCGCACAGCCGTTGTCGATTTCGACGTGGGGCTGCGCAATCTCGATCTCATCATGGGCTGCGAGCGCCGCGTGGTCTATGACTTCGTCAATGTCATCAACGGTGAGGCCAATCTCAATCAGGCACTGATCCGCGATAAGCGCTGCGACAACCTGTATGTGCTGCCCGCCTCCCAGACCCGCGACAAGGATGCCTTGAGCAAGGAGGGCGTCGGCGAGGTGCTGGCGCAACTGGGCGAGAGCTACGACTTCGTCATTTGCGATTCGCCGGCCGGCATCGAGCACGGTGCCACCATGGCCATGTACTATGCTGATGATGCGGTGGTGGTAACCAATCCCGAGGTCTCCTCGGTGCGCGACTCCGATCGTATGCTCGGCATCCTGGCCAGCAAGTCACGTCGTGCCGAGCACGATGAAGAGCCGATTCGCGAGCATCTGCTGCTGACCCGCTACGCACCGGAGCGGGTGGCTCGCGGCGAGATGCTGAGCGTTGCCGATGTCCAGGAGATCCTGTCGCTCAAGCTGCTCGGTGTGGTTCCTGAATCCCAGGCCGTGCTCAATGCCTCCAACGCGGGGGTGCCGGTGATTCTCGACAGCGAGTCCGACGCGGGCCAGGCCTATGCCGACATGGTGGCGCGCTACCTTGGGGAGGAGATACCGATGCGTTTTCTCGAATCAGGGAAGAAGAGGCTATTCAGCCGTCTCTTCGGGGGGTGACCCATGGGCCTGCTCGACTATTTTCGCAGTCCCGCCAGCCGCGGTCGCGGCAGTGCCGCGGTGGCCAAGGAACGTCTGCAGATCCTGGTCGCCCACGATCGGTCCACCCGCGATCGCCCGTCCTACATCCCGCAGTTGCAGCAGGAGATCCTGGCCGTGATCCGCAAATATGTGGAAGTCGACAACAGCGCAATCTCAGTCAAATACGAGCAGGAAGACACCCACGAGATCCTCGAACTCAACATCATCCTGCCGGAGGGCAGTGCACGCTCCTGAGGCCGCCGTTCCCGGCCTTGATCGTGATCGTGATCGTGATCGCGGCCAGCGGCTCGGGCACTGTGCATAGTCAGGGCTTCCAGCCCTGATCACCAGCGCCTGCAAGACCGCGCAGGCAACAAAAAAGGGCTTACCGCTTCCGCGATAGGCCCTATTGGATGTGGTAGCGGGGGCAGGATTTGAACCTACGACCTTCGGGTTATGAGCCCGACGAGCTGCCTGACTGCTCCACCCCGCAACTGAGCGACTCAGTATATGCGCGGAACTTGCGGAGCGCAAGCCGCGATCGCCTGGAGACATCTGCGCTGTCGCGATTTTCCACGGCTCGCCGCGTGCCGTCCGGGAGCCGCGCAAGCGGCGGAGCGGCATGAGAGGGTCTCCA
>REDK01000011.1 GCA_007693535.1 Chromatiaceae bacterium | reverse complement strand
TCGCGGATCGGAGTCGATCCGCGACCGTTGGACGTAGCCCGTCCGACTGAGGATGAACCGGCCGGAGGAAATTGGGGACGGGAGGAAATTGGGGACGTACCACTTTTATTGTCCGAACAGCGTGCCCATGCGAATTGATCGGTTGTATTCGCTTTCTGCGAGGATGAGCATGGCGATATGGGGCTTCCAAGCGGACATCGAGCGGACTTGGGGACAAAGCTTGAAGACTACGTGCTCAACCCTGTCCACGGCGAGGGCCGACACAAGGCGCGCGTCCTCGAGTCCGCACTTGGCATCACTTTGGCAGACGCGCACCTCCTGCGGGAGGCGCTCCTGGATGCTGCGGCGCACTCGAACGCTGTGATCGCTAAGGGCGATAACGGATTCGGAGAGGTCTATGTGGTTCGGTTCTCGATGCGGACCGCGCGCGGCGCGGCAACGGTGCTGTCCGCATGGATTGTCCGCCACGGAGAGGATTTTCCAAGATTGACCAGTTGCTACGTGGCTTGAGCGATGAACTCAGACATTCGACTGCATGACCTCGTTGCCTTGCTCGTGGACATGCCTGCCAAGGACTTCGAGACCGATCAGCCGCTCCTGCTCAGGCGGGGTCAGCTAGGCACGGTGGTGATGACCTACGACGGCGAGACGGTCGAGGTCGAGTTTGCGGATGCCCTCGGGCGCACCTATGCCTCGCTCCCGGTGCCGGGCGATCGGCTGATGCGGTTGCGGGACGCCCCGGATCGTGCCGTCGCCTGATGTGCAATCCGCGTAGGTTGGGGTGACGAAGGAACCCCAACAACCGACCTGTTCAACGAGTTGTTGAGAAAAGACATCGACCTGATCGAGGCCGCGATCGAGACTGGCGCAGGTTCCATTGCGCGGCAGGTGCCAAGGGCGCGGCGGTGCTTCGGAGAGATCCGTGGTGGTGAGGACAGAGAGATGATCCAAGTCGATTCGGTACGAATCCCATTCCAGAGGGCGGTCTTGCTCGGTGCACTCAGCTTGGGCGGGGATCTGCTGCAGGCGGCGCAGCCGGGCGCGCCAGATACGACATCTGCGGCTGCTGCGCAGGCGGAGCAGACGGCGCCGGCGGATGCGGCGCCAGCACCCGAGAACGCCGCGGGCGCAGGGGAGGCGATGGCGGACGCGATCCGCGCTGGCACGGTGTTGACGGGCATGACCTTGGAGCAGGTGCTGCAGGCCCGGGGCGAGCCGATCCGCAAAGAGGTGATCCCGCCGGATGCCGAGCTGTGGCATTACGCAGCGGGCGAGGTGGCGTTTTCCGGCGGCAGGGTCAGCTACGAAAACCTTGCAGCCGCGCAGTCCGCTGCGCGCTCTGCGGACCGGGTCCCTGACGAGCCGGCGGCTACGCCTGGCACGCCACCGGCGCGACGCAGCGGGCAGTCTGTTGAGAGGGCGACGGTGCACACACCGGGCGACGGCTTCCTCGCACTGCGCAGCGATCCGAGCATCCGCCGCGGCCGCCGTCTGGACAAGATCCCCCATGGCACCGTGCTGACCCTGGATGAGTGCCGCACCTGGCCGGAGGATTGCCGTTGGTGCCGGACCCGCTTTCGCGGGCAGACCGGCTGGGTCTTCGAGCGTTATGTGGTTCGGTAATGACGCGCGGCGGGCCACGCGGTTGGCGCGCAAACGGAGCTGACGATGAATGAGAGCGATGCCCCCAAACGCCAATGGCTCTTGCGATTGCAAAGCGCCTATGTGCTCCCGCTGGCGCGGGGCGTCTATCTGTTGATTGCGCTGGCCTGTCTGGTCACCATCGTCGGTGGCGCGCTGTACGTCCTGCTGCTCCAGGCGTCGGCGGCCGGCACGCCGACGCAGGAGCCGCTGCCACCCGCATATCGGGGCACGGCGGTGTCGCCGGATCTGCCGGCGCGCGAGATCGACCTGGCGGCGGTGCAGCGACGGCTCGCCGCGCCTGAGCAAATCCTGTTCGCGGTCACGACCGGGCCGATCACGGAGCCGCCGGCCGAAGGGGCAGTGCTAGGCGAGTTCCGGGCGGGCACGGCGAATGCGCTGGCCGCTTATCCGGACGGTATCAGCATCCTTGGCGGCCCCGATGCACCGTTGTTCGAGCGGGTGCCGGGGACGGCGCGCGGCGCCATCGGGTTGGCCCCGCGGCCAGAGCTTATCGCGCAGTTGGGCGAGCAATTGGAAGGTCTGCAAGCCCCTCAAAGCCGCCGCTTCGAGCTGCGCGTCATCGCGCGCGATCAGTACGGCATCACATCTGCGCCCGCCGACGTGAGCGTCACGCTGCAACTGGCGCCAGCGCAAGCCGGCGCGCCGGAAGTGCCGGCGGCCGAGCCGATACCGGAGCAGGCGCTCACCGAGGTGCAACGGATCGCGCGCGACATCGCGCAGACCTTGGAGCCCACCGTCAATCCGGACCACTTTGCCGTCTATCGCACCGCATCCGAGGTGCCCGGGCGCTGCGGTGTGCGCGATGACGACCAAGCCTTCCTCGCCAGCTATCGCCGCGCCTTCGAGGATCTGCGCGAGCGTCTGACCTCTGGCAACATCGAGGCCTTCTATCTGGGGCTCTGCGAGGGCTGGGGGACGACCCTGCAGCGGGAGACGGCGGCGCGGCAGCGGGCGGAGCAGCAGGCGGCGGCGGAACGCCGGGCCGCGGAGCAAGCCCGTTCGATGGTTGAGCAGCGCAACGCCCAGGCCCTGCGTGCCCATGCGGCCAAGGTGGAGCGCGCGCGGGCGCAGTCCGCCGTGGTGCTATCGGTGATCGGCGGCGCCCTGGCGACCTTTCTGTCGGTGGCGTTGGTCCTCGCGTTTCTCGCCATCGAGGGGCATTCCCGCGCCGTCCGAGCCGCAGTCGAGGCCATGGCGCGCAGTGCACAGCCAGCACCGGGCGGCGGGGAGGCTCCTGGTGGTGCGTAAGGCCGTGCTCATTCGCACCGGCGCATGCCGCGGTGCGCCTGGCGCAGCCCGGCCTCTTGGGTGCGCAGTTGTCCCCGGCGGCGAGGGCATGGGGTTCGCGCGACGGCTGCTCCCGTCTCTGGGGGTGCTACTGGTGCTGTTGCTCGCGTTGCTGTCCGTCGCGCTCGATGCCGCCGAGGAGGCTGCATCGGCCGCGGAGCAGACCGCTTCACCTCGCGCCGAACGGACTGGGGAAGCGGCGGCCGATGCCGATGCCGCCGAGCCCCTGTCTGCGGAGGAGCAACGGCGCTTGGACCTGACGCAGGCGCACGGCGCTGATGTCGCCGAGGCGATCCTGGCCGGCAAGGTGCTGCTCGACATGACCACGGAGCAGGTGGTGCTGGCCCGCGGTGAGCCGGTGCGCAAAGAGGTCATCCCGCCCGATGCGGAACTCTGGCACTACCCAGCCGGGGAGGTCGCATTCGCGCAGGGCAAGGTCAGTTATGTTTCGCTAACGGCGGTGGCGCCAGCGTCGACCGGCATCCAGAGCACGCCTGCGGCGAAGCACGAGGACGCTTGGTCCAACGACGCCGTGCAGACCGCAGACGCGGCGGTCGACAGGCCGACGATTCGCGTCGGCGACACCTATGTGTATCGGTCGATGGACCTGAATAATCCCTCGGCCAGCCTCACGACGCGGCGGACGGTCACGGCGACCACGCCGACCGTCGTCATGTCGTCACTGAACCTCGACAGCAAGCGGGCACGCCCGCGGACGCTGCGGTTTGATGGCCAGTGGAATCTGCTCGCCAGCCGCAGCCCTGACGGCAGCGGGCGCGACTACGCACCGGCACTGGCGTACTACGATTTCCCGCTGGTTCCGGGCAAGACCTGGGAGCGGACCACCACCGAGACCAACATCCAGACGCGCGCCACCCGCATCCATCAGATTGCCGGTGGCGTGGACCAATGGGAGACGGTCTCGGTGCCGGCAGGGACCTTTCGCGCGATCAGGGTGAGCCTGCGGACCGAGTTGGAGGACCCCAGTACCGGCGAGCGCACATCCGGCACCGACGTGTCGTGGTACGTGCCGGAACTGCGGCGCAGCGTGAAGTCCGTCATCACTGGCAAGGGCGGCAGCCGACAGGTGATCGAACTGCTGCGCTATCGGCTGGCGGCGGCACCCTGAGCTGGGCTGGACCAGCAGCGGGGCCGCTTTACGCCTCAATTGCATCGGCTGGGAAAACCGTGTCGGTGTCCGCGCCGGCTGCGCACAGTGCCCGGGGTGTCACCGCCGGTTCGCGGCAGGGCACGGGGCCGCAGCGGCACGCGGACCAAGCGAAACGGATAGGCCAACGCGCACCATTGGACAGCGAGAGGGGAAGGCACCGATGATCAGATCTTCACAACGGCTCCTGGCCACTGTGCTGGCATGCCTGCTGCTCGCACCCGCCGCCCGCGGCGCCGGCACCGTCAGCTACAGCTACGACGCCCTGCATCGGCTGACCGCTGTCAGCTATCCGGACGGTTCCCAGATTCAGTACCGCTACGATCCTGCCGGCAATATGACGCAGAAGCGCCTTGCTGTCGTTGTGGACCCGGATGATCCAGATGATCCAGATGGTCCAGATGATCCTGACAATCCGGCTTGGCCTGCTTCTTGCGGGACTGCCGCAGGCGCTCCTTCGCTGATCGCGCCTGCAGCCGCCCTGTGTTCCGTTGGCACCGCGACAGCCGTTACGACTGCCAATGGCGCGCATCGGTGGACGTGTGAGGGCGCTGACGACGTCATCCAGTGCTCCGCCCCGGGGCTGTCCGTGGCCGGGGGTGGCGGCACCGGCGATGTTGTGCTTGCCTCACTGACTGGCGACGGGTGTGTATTGGCGGGCGCCGAGGTGGTGGCGCCCCCGGCTGGGCTCCCGGCTGGCACTGTTCTGCCCTATGGTGCGCTCGACTTTACCTTGACTGGGTGTGAGGCAGGCGTCAGCGCAACCCTGGTGATCAGCTATTCCGGGCCGGTCGGTGGCTACATCTTCTGGAAGCATCTTGGCGGCGAGTGGATGACCATGCCGAACGTGGTGCTGAGCGGTAATACGGCGACCCTAACGATCCAGGATAACGGCCCTTACGATGCGGATTCCACTTTGGGGGTGATCC
>REDK01000170.1 GCA_007693535.1 Chromatiaceae bacterium | reverse complement strand
GACTGTGCTCAGACCAGCTTGACATCCTCGCCGACCTGAAGGTCGGCGAGGATGTCGATCTATGGTGACTCAACGAAAAACGGCTTAGCCCAAAAATGGGCTAAGCCGTTGTTTTCTTTGGCTCCCCGACGTGGACTCGAACCACGGACCCACTGATTAACAGTCAGTTGCTCTACCGACTGAGCTATCGGGGAAATGACCGAGCCGCTAAGATTAAGGGATGCGGTCAGGCCGGTCAAGACCGGGGGCAAGGACCGCAAGATGCGGTCAGTGCAGGCCGGCGTCCCGTAGCCAGTTGTCGATGGCGGTGGCAACCGCCTCCGGGCATTCTTCCTGAGGCAGATGGCCGCAGCCGGGTACGACCACCAGTTGTGCATTGGGCAGGGCGCGGGCAGTGCTGGTACTGTCGGCAACCGGCACAATCTGGTCGGCGGCACCGGTGACGATCAGCACCGGCTGGGTGACCTTGCCCAGGTGCTGGGCGATATCCACCGGATCGGTCAGCGATCGGTTGAGCAGGGCCCCCCAGGCCAGGTCCCAGTTGGCCATCAGCCGATGCACGCCGGAGACCTGGCGGCGGCGCTCGTCGATCCGGCTGGGGTCGGCATAAGAATAGTCCAGCAACGGGCTGCTGCCGCCCAAGTGGCGTGCCAGCAGCAGGGTGACGCGCTGCATCTGTGGGAGCCGTGCCAGCCAGCCGGGCAGATTGGGACGCTTGGAATGGACCCAGGGCCCCAGCAGGATCAGCGCGGCGACCCGATCGGGTTGCGCGCGCGCCGCCTCCAGTGCCAACGTGCCACCGGAGGAATTGCCCACCAGGATGGCGCGCTCGATGCTCAGGTGATCGAGCAGTGCGAACAGGTGCTCGAGCGCCGCGGCCTTGGTGTAGGGATCGGGCACTGTGGCAGCAGCGCCGGATCGGGCAGCGGGTGGTACCGGCTTGGCGCTGAGGCCGTAGGGCACCTGATCATAGGCGACCACCGGCCCGTAGCCAGCGAAGGTGCCGAACAGCCGATCCCAGGTGAAGACGTTGAAGGTGAAGCCGTGCAACAGCACGAAGGCGGTTCGGTCACCCTCATCGGCCACCAGGCCCTCGGCCGTGTAGTGCAGGGTCAGGTCGTCGGCACCCGTCTGCGCCAGGGCGAGGAATCGACTCTCGGGGGCGGCAACGGACTGCCCTGAAGGGGCGCCGGGGGCCGGGTTCAGATCGATAAGCAAGGGCGCGACCCCAAGACCGAGCAACACCAGCAGGACGAGCAGCAGCAACAGCCACAGCAGAAGTCGCAACAGGATGCGCATGGTCGCCAGTCCCCCGGGGTAGATGATCGGCGCCGCACGACGGCAGCGGCTGGCGCCGGCCGGTGGCGCCCGTGGCGGGTGGCGATACTAGCACAGCGGCGGGGGTTTCCCGGCCGGGCCCGCGGCTCAGGACCACAGCAAGCCCAGTGAGCACGGCCGAGCTGGGATCTGGGCCGGGATCTGAGGCGGGGGTCCGGGCGAGGATCTGGGCCGGGGTCCACGCCGGCAGCATAGCAAGCAGGTGAGCGAGCGCCGATGAAACACGAGCAGAAGACCTGTCCGCGCTGTGGCGCGGCCTTCGAATGCAAGGTCAACAATCCGGTGCATTGTCAGTGCGCCGGGATCGACCTGTCCGAGCGCCTGCTCGACCGCCTTGCCGCCACCTGGTCGGACTGCCTCTGCGCCGCCTGTCTGCGGCACCTGGCAGCAGCGGATCGCGCCGTGGATGAGGTTGCCGACAGCAGCCGGGCGCGTCAACCGGGCACGTCAACCGGTGCGTGACGCGCGCGATTGGGGTGAGGGCCATAAGGAGTGGTTCAGAAACAACTGAAACATGTGCGAGCGTGATGGCGGATGCGCTGCGCTTATCCGCCCTACGGCTGCTCACATTGTTTCTGAACGGTTACTAAGTCGGGTGAGGCCGGGCCTAGGAGCGGGATCGCGATCGGCCCCCAGCCTATCGGAGTGCCGAGCCGCACCCCCGCGGGCGCCCGTTCATCGCGGCAACCAGGCCACTGTAGCGCCAGGCACGCTGTTCCAGGACGGCCAGGGCAGCGGCATTCAGGCGCCGCTCGAAGGCGGCCAGCCGGGCCTCCGGCGACGGGATGCCGACCGCCGGAGCAGCGACTGCGAGTCGCACCTGCGTCGGATCGACCAGACCGGCACGGCCCCCGGGCAGCCCCAGATCCGTCACCAGTGGCGGTGCCGGTCCGGGCGCATGGTTGCCGGCAGGATCATCACCGGGTGCCACGGCCACCTCGGTGCCCAGCAGGGCATCGGCGTGCAGCCCCAGTGGCTGTCCACGCACCCGGGTGATGATGACCAGGTCCGCCGGGCTACCCGGGGTCATCGGTTGGCCCAGACGCACCGCGAGGCTAATCACCGGAACCAACTCCCCGCGCAGATCGAAGGCACCAATGACCCAGGCAGCAGTCTCGTCGAGGACCGTTAGACGTGGTAGAGACAGATAATCGCTGACCTGTCCGGCACGCAGGGCGTAGACGCCAGCGGCCAGGGTGAAGACCAGAAAGCGCTCGGCATGTATCGCGGCGGTCATTGCGTGGCCCTCCCGGCCGACCGTTGAACCTAAGAAACGGCAGTTGAACGGCCCCCAGGGTGCGTCCCGCCGTCCGGCAACGCACAACGAGGCGGAATAGCCGCACTATTCCAACGAGTTGTCACGCAGCCGGGCGCCGCGCGGGGCGTGCCCTGGGGGTCGTCGCGCACCGCACCCAGCGGGTGAGCCGGCCTTAACGCGTAATCATCGAAAAACCAATTCGTTGCGTAATACATGAAGCGGTCAACTGCCGTTTCTAGGTTGAAGGTGGTGTGATCAGGACGCGGGCCACCGCGGCGAGCCGATCCAGGGGCGGCAGCAGCGGGCGCCGATGTCAAGCTAAGACTAGACGAATATTGGAAATGTGCGTCGGCGGCGCGGGGATTTTGCGAGCCCGCACGCGATGCGGACCTGCCTGCCGTTCAATCGGCGTCGCGCGCGACCTTGGCGAGGGCGGCAGGATCGGCAGCGGTTAGGTCTGGCGGCGGGACCGCCGTGTGCAACCATGGCCGCATCGCCTGGAGCAGGCTGGAGAACAGATGCGGATGCGCCGCCTCCTCGCGCGCCAGCAGGTCCTTCATGTGAGCGCGACGGGTCGGCATCGAAAAGCAGGCCGGGCAACTGTCGGCGATCACCGGTAGCCCGGCCGCTTCAGCGAAGGCGCGGGTCTGGCGCTCGCGGCAATAGACCAGCGGGCGGATCACCCGGATATCACCGGCATCATTGCAGTAATGGGCCTTCATCGTGCGCATCTGCCCGCCGTGAAACAGCGACAGCAGCAGGCTTTCGGCGAGGTCGTCGAGGTGTTGCCCGAGGGCCAACACGTTATAGCCATGCAGCCGGCAGAGCCGGTACATGATGCCGCGCTTCATCCGCGCACACCAGGCGCAGAAGGAATCCCCGTCCATGTGGACCTTGGCCTGATCCAGCAGGGGCTGCTGCTCATAGTGCCAGTGCATGTCGAGGTGCCGGTACCAGTCCCGCAGCGGCCCCGGTTCGAAACCCGGCACCAGGGGATCGACTGTCAGCACGGCCAGTTCGAAGCGGACCGGGGCATAGCTGCGCAGGTGGCGCAGGATCTGCAGTAGCGACAGGGAATCCTTGCCGCCGGAGACGGCGACCAGGATGCGGTCGCCAGGGCGGATCATGTCGAAATCGGCGATGGCGCGCCCAACGCGGCGCAGTAGGGCCTTGGGAGGTGCGGCGGCGGGGGAAGGGGGCTGGCGCATGGGCCCGCAGTGTAGCTGAAACCGGCGCCGGCGAGACGTTGTCTCCCTACCCGGCGGCGCCCTGCCCGGCTGCCTGGCCAGAATGAAAACAGACCGGCGAGTGCCGGCCTGTCATGGCGCCTGCTGGCGCATTCGCCCCTGGTGGGGACGTTGCATATCACCGCATTGGCGATCTGTACTGGAGAGCCTAGCGCAATTCGTCAGGATTGCAGGAGACGGATGCGCCTTTTTCGGGTTGATCCGACGAACGGTCGATACCAGGACCAAGGTTTGTACGCCAAAAGCGTTCTGGCCATTGCGGAAACCCAATGCGGGCGGGCAAACCGTCACCCGGGATGGCGGCCGCTTTCGGCGACCCACATCGCTTCGACCGCGCGCAGACCACGCGGTAACAGGGTACCGCGCCGCCCGCGCTCGCCCAGATACAGGGACAGATCGGCTGGCTTTAGGGTCAGGGTACGCCGGCCGGCCTGGATCACCAGGCTGCCCGGGGCCGCGACCAGGGCCAGCGCGGCCACCCGCTCCTCGCCGGCCTTGAGCCGGGCACTGGGGATGCCAATCAGCTTATTGCCCTTGCCGCGCACCAGTTCAGGCAGTTCCGCGAGGGCGAACAGCAGTAGATAGCCGGCCGTGGTGGCAACCGCGACCCGGACCCCGTCCGGCCCAGTGGCCGGTACCGCCACCGGGACCAACACCCGCGCCCCCTCTGGCAGGGTCAGCACCGCCTTGCCGCTGCGCGGCTTGGCCAGCAGGGCCTCACCCGGGCAGATGAAACCGTAGCCGGCATCGGAGGCCAGCAGCCAGCGCTGCGCGCGCTCGTCGCCGAGCATGGCCACGAAGGCCGCCCCCTTAGGCGGATCGAAACGGCCGGTCAGTGGCTCTCCTTGCCCGCGCGCCGAGGGCAGGGTATGCGCCGGCAAGCTGTAGCTGCGCCCGGTGCTGTCGAGGAAGCTGACCTGCTGACTGCTGCGCAGGCGCAAGGCGTCCAGGAAGCGGTCGCCGGACTTATAGGCCAGGCCCGCGGCATCGATCTCGTGGCCCTTGGCGGCACGCACCCAGCCCTTTTCGGACAGCACCACGGTGATCGGTTCGCTCGGGGCCAGTTCGGTGTCGTCCAGGGCCAGCGCCGGCGCGCGCGCGGCCAGCGGTGAGCGGCGTGCATCACCGTATTTCTGCGCGTCGGCGGCCAGTTCATCGCTGAGCAATTGGCGCAGCCGCGCGGGTTCGGCCAGGATCGCCTGCAGGCGATCGCGCTCCGCGCCCAGGTCGGCCTGTTCCTGGCGAATGCGGATCTCCTCCAGCCGCGCCAGTTGGCGCAACCTGGTATTGAGTACATAGTCGGCCTGGGTCTCGCTGAGACCGAAGCGCGCCATCAGCACCGGCCGCGGTTCGTCCTCGCCGCGGATGATGCGGATCACCTCGTCGATATTGAGGAAGGCGATAAGCAGGCCTTCCAGCAGGTGCAGGCGCTCGCGTACCCGGTCGAGCCGGTGCTGCAGGCGCCGGCGGACCGTGGCGGTGCGAAAGTCCAGCCATTCCGACAGGATCTCGCGCAGGTTCATGACCCGCGGGCGACCGTTGCCGGCGATCACGTTCATATTGACGCGATAGCTACGTTCCAGATCGGTGGTGGCAAACAGGTGCGACATCAGCCGCGCCACATCGACCCGGTTGGAACGCGGCACGATCACCAGCCGGGTCGGGCATTCGTGGTCGGATTCATCGCGCAGGTCCTCGATCATCGGCAGACGCCGCGCCTGCATCTGGGCGGCGATCTGCTCCATGATGCGATTGCCCGAGACCTGGAACGGCAAGGCAGTGATGATGATCTCGCCCTGCTCCAGTTCATAGCGGGCGCGCTGCCGGATCGAGCCGCTGCCGGTCTCGTAGAGGCGGCGCAGTTCCGCCGCTGGGGTAACGATCTCCCCCGCCGTTGGCAGGTCCGGCGCAGGGATGAAGCGCATCAACTCGGCCAGCTCCGCGCCCGGGTGCTGCAGCAGGTGAATGCAGGCGGCGACGACCTCACGCAGGTTATGCGGGGGGATGTCGGTGGCCATGCCGACGGCGATGCCGGTGGCGCCATTGAGCAGCAGGTTGGGCAGGCGCGCCGGCAGCAGCCGCGGCTCCTCCAGGGTGCCGTCGAAGTTGGGCTGCCAGTCCACCGTACCCTGATCGGCCTCGGTCAGCAGCACCTCGGCATAGGGCGTCAGACGCGCCTCGGTATAGCGCATCGCGGCGAACGACTTGGGATCATCCGGTGAGCCCCAGTTGCCCTGGCCATCGATCAGGGGATAGCGATAGCTGAAGGACTGGGCCATCAGCACCATGGCCTCATAGCAGGCGCTATCGCCGTGCGGATGGAACTTGCCCAGCACGTCGCCGACGGTGCGCGCCGACTTCTTGAACTTGGCCGTTGCTGCCAGGCCCAGTTCCGACATGGCATAGAGGATGCGTCGCTGCACCGGCTTCAGGCCGTCGCCGAGGCGCGGCAGGGCGCGATCCAGGATCACATACATGGAGTAGTCGAGGTAGGCCTTCTCGCTGAAGCGATGCAGCGGCAGGCGTTCCAGACCCTCGGGGGTCGCCAGCAGGGGGGTGTCCATCCGCACGCAGCCCTAGCGCAGCGAGGCCGCCACCAGCAGCAGCATCCCCTGCAGCACCACCCAGGTGGCGAGACCGGCAGCGAGGTCGTCGGCGACGATACCGAGGCCGCCGGGCAGGCGCTGCAGGCGGTGAATCGGCCAGGGCTTCAGGATATCGAACAACCGGAACAGGGCCAGGCCGGCGATGATCCATTGCGGACCGGCCGGCACGGCGGTCATCGCGACCAGGTAGCCGAGCATCTCGTCGCCGACGATGATCTGGGGGTCCTTCTCGCCGAGTTCGTCGGCAACGCGCCCGCAGATATGGATACCCACCGGGATGGCCGCCGCCACCAGGAGCACATAGAGCGGGACCGGCAGCAGCGAGAGGAGCAGAAAGAACGGGATCGCGGCCAGGGTGCCCATGGTGCCGGGCGCCGCCGGCAACAGGCCGGACCCCAGCCCAAAGGCGAACCAGTGCTCGGGGTTGCGGGTGTTGAAATGGGCCAGGCCCGGGAGGTAGGAGCGTAGCATCGTCGAGTTCCCTCCGGAGATGTGCCGGCCGTCACCAACTGCCTGGGACGGCCGGCGGGATTGCCGTCAGGCGTCGGTGAAGTGATCGTAACCCCGGCGCTGCGGCTGCCAGGGCTGTCCGTCCGCCAACACCAGGCACAGCTCGGGCTGCGCCTCCAGGGTGCCGATCGGGGTCAACGGACAACCCGCGGCCGCGGCCAATACCGGCAACTCGCGCGCATGCGCAGCAGGCAGGGTGAAGCAGAGTTCGTAGTCATCGCCGGCCGCGAGCGGCAGGCCCCAGTCGCCGTTGGCCGCGACGACCCCGGCCACCTGATCGGCCAACGGCAGGCGCGTTAACTCGACCCGCGCGCCGCAGCCGGAGGCGGCCAGCAGATGGCCCAGATCGGCTAGCAGACCGTCGGAGATGTCGATGGCCGCGCTGGCCACCCCGCGCAGCACCTCGCCCAGGGCCACCCGCGGGGTCGGTCGTTCCAGGCGCTGGCGCAGATAAGCATCGACCGGTTCGCCCCGCTGCAGATGGCGCAGGGCCAGGCCGGCGTCGCCCAGGGCGCCGCTGACGCAGAGCAGATCGCCGGGCTGGCCGCCAGCGCGGCGCAGCATGTGCCCGCGCGGGACCAGTCCATGCACCTGGACCGTGAGGCTGAGCGGCCCGCGGGTCAGATCGCCACCCACCAGGCGGACGTCTTCATGCGCTGCGAGATCCCCCAGCCCGCGGGCAAAGGCCGCGAGCCAGGCCTCGTCGGAGGTCGGTAGGGTCAGGGCCAGGGTCGCCCAGGCCGGCTCGGCACCGACCGCGGCGAGATCACTGAGCCCGACCGCCAGGGCCTTGTGACCGAGGGCGGCCGGATCGCAGTCGGGCAGGAAATGCACCCCGGCGACCAGGGTATCGATGCTGACCGCCAGTTCGCGGTCGGCGGGGACATGCAGCAGTGCGCAATCGTCGCCAACATCGACGAGGACATCCCGGCGCACGGCGCCCAGGCCGGTCAGATACCGGCGGATGAGATCGAACTCGGAGCTGCTGGGCTGGGACATGGGCAGGTAGGTCTCGCGGGATGCGCTGCCGATCACGGGCACCGGGACGTTCGCACGACCGGGCTGGCAGCCTAGGCCGCAGGGGTCGGTCGCAGCGGCGGGGGCGATGGGCTGGCGATCGGACGGGTTTGGGATCAGATCGACCGGGTTACAGGGTGATGCGGCGCAAGCGCGCGCCCGGCGCACCCGGCTCAGGGGCGGCGGCGGTGGGCGGGCAGTTCGGCCGAACGCAGGCGGCGCGCGACCCGATCCAGCACGCTGTTGACGAAGCGGTGGCCACCCTCGCCGCCGAAGATCAAGGCCAGCTCCACCGCCTCGTTCAGGATCACCCGCACCGGCACCTCGGGGCAATACAGTAGCTCGAAGGTCCCAACCCGCAGGATTGCACGCTCGACCGGGTCGATGCTGGTCAATGCCCGCTCCAGCGCCGGTCGCAGCGCATCATCGATCGCATCGGCCTGCTCCGGAACCCCGAGCAACAACTGCTGAAACAATTGCATGTCGTAGCGGTGCGGAGCAGGGCGCGGGGAGGCCGGCGCGCCCTTGCCGGTGTCCTCGACCAACCCCTCGGCAACTGCATCCATCCAGGCTGGATCGTCGAAAAAATGCCGGGCGATCTCGGCCGGGGGCTGTCCCGACAACTGCCATTGATAGAGGGCGAGTACCGCATAGCGACGGGCCTCGGAGCGGCGTCCGGTCATCTCAGTCGAGTTGCCGCAGCAGATCGACCATCTCGATGGCCGACAGCGCCGCCTCGGCGCCCTTGTTGCCGGCCTTGGTGCCGGCCCGCTCGATGGCTTGCTCGATGCTGTCGACGGTCAGCACGCCGAAGGCAACCGGCAGACCGTACTTGAGGCTGACCTGGGCGATACCCTTGACACATTCGCCCGCGACATACTCGAAGTGTGGCGTCCCGCCCCGGATCACCGCGCCCAACGCGATCACTGCATCATGGTCGCCCTTAGTGGCGATCCGCTCGATGGCGACCGGCATCTCGAAGGCGCCCGGCACGCGCACGATCGTCAGATCCGCATCCTCGGCGCCGTGCCGGCGCAGGGTATCGATGGCCCCTTTCTCCAGCGCCTCGACGATAAAGCTGTTCCAGCGCGAGACCACCAGGCAATAGCGGGCCCGGTCGGCGCGCAGGGCACCTTCGACGGTCTTGATCATGGCTCGATGCGCTCGGGTCGGTTGTTGACTGGTTGCAGCGGCCCTGGCCAGCCATGGCCTAACCGCTCACGTACTCCACGACCTCCAGATCGAATCCGGAGATGCCGTGCATGGCCTTGGGGGCACTCATCACGCGCATCCGGCGCACGCCGAGATCGGCCAGAATCTGCGCCCCGATGCCGTAGGTGCGCAACTCGTTGCGATCGGTGCGCAGGGGCGGCGCCTGCTGATCCGGCTCGTCGGTCGCCGCCAGTTCGCGGATCTTTGACAGCACGTCGGCAGCCTGATCGCGGCTGCGCAGGACCACGATAACCCCCTCGCCGGCCGCGGCGATCTGTTGCATCACGTCGCGTAGCGGCCAGCCACAGGCCGGATGCTGGGTGCCGAACAGATCGCACAAGGCAGTCTGCAGGTGGACGCGGACCAGGACCGGGCGGGACGGGACGATCTCACCCATGGTCAGCGCGAGATGCACTCTGTTATCGATGGTATCGCGATAGGCGGTGAGCCGGAAGGTACCGAACGCGGTGGGCAGATCGCAACTGTCCTCGCGCAGCACGGCCTTTTCGTTGGCAACCCGATAATGGATGAGATCGGCGATGGTGCCGATCTTGAGCCCATGCTCGACGGCGAAGGCCTCCAGGTCTGGACGCCGCGCCATCGTGCCGTCTTCGTTCAGGATCTCGACGATCACCGCGGCCGGCTCAAAGCCGGCGAGTCGGGCCAGATCGCAACCGGCCTCGGTATGCCCAGCACGCACCAGCACCCCACCGGGCTGGGCCATCAGCGGAAAGACATGCCCGGGCTGCACCAGGTCCGACGGACGCGCCTGGGGGGCGACCGCGGTCTGGATGGTCAGCGCCCGATCCGCTGCGGAGATACCAGTGGTGACGCCACGGGCGGCCTCGATCGAGACGGTGAAGGCGGTCGCATGCGGGGCATGATTGGCATTGACCATCAGCGGCAGGCGCAGGCGCTCGCAACGCTCCTTAGTCAGAGTCAGGCAGATCAGTCCGCGGCCGTAACGGGCCATGAAGTTGATCGCATCGGCGCTGACACAGTCAGCGGCCAGCAGCAGGTCGCCCTCGTTCTCGCGATCCTCGTCGTCCATGATGACGACCATCCGCCCGGCACGCAGTTCGGCGATGATCTCGTCGGTGGTATTCAGCGACATAGGGGCTACGGACTCGGGGACACGCGGGCAGCCGCGCGCTGGCGCGAGGCGCTGGGCAGCGCGCGCGTGCCCGGTAGTTCAACTGACATTTGAGTCTGGACCAGCTTTCGGACCTGACTCAGGGCAGTTCGTCGCCGTCGAACGCGCGTTGCTCCACCTTGGCCCGACCGCGCAGGTAGGCCAGGAACTCGCTCAGGTGGGATCGCCCCAGGGCATCGCTCAGCAGCGACCGCTCGCCCGCGCGCTCGGCCGCAGGCAGCCCGGTGGGATCGGCGTCGTCGACACTGGCCAGCGCCACCACCACCGCGCCGCCTTCCGGGGTGGCGGCGCTGCCATAGGTGCTGTCGGCAGCCGCAGACTCAGGCCTGGGCAACGCGAAGCCGACCTGAAGCACTGTCGGCAGCAGGCCGGGGGCATTGCGGGCGACTAGACCGGGGACGACGACCGCATGCTCGCCGGCCACCTCGTCCAGGGGTGCACCGGCCTGTAACTGTTCCACCATCGCCGCGGCCGCCTCCAGGGCAGCAGCGGCTGCCTGCTCGGACTGCAGACTGGCGATGATCTCATCACGCACCGCCTCCATTGGCTGCAGCGCAGGGGGTCGCCGGTCATCCACCCGCAACACCAGGGCCTGCTGTCCATCCAGGGCCGGCTCGATCAACTCGCTGTTGTTGCCCTGCTCCAGCACATCGTCGCTGAACGCGGCGGCGACCACGCGCGGATTGGCGAACAGGCCCTCGCCGCCGTCGCGAGCGAACCAGTCGCTGGTCTGCACCGTCAGCCCCAGCGCCTCGGCGGCCGGGATCAGGCTATCCGGAGACTCGTAGGCGAGGGTGGCGAGTTGCTCGGCGGCATCGAAGAAGGCAGCCTCGGTCTGTCCAGCGGTCAACTCCCGGGCCAACTGCTCGCGCACCGCCTCGAAGTCAGAGACTTCACCGCCGCGTACCTCGGTGACCTCGATGAGATGGTAGCCGAAGCGGCTGCGCACGGGTTCGCTGAGTTCGCCGGCAGGGAGACCGAAGGCGACCTCGGCAAAGGCCGGGTCGAGCAGGCCGCGGGCGACGAAGCCAAGATCTCCCCCGTTGGCCGCACTGCCCGGATCATCGGACAGTTCAGCGGCCAACGTAGCGAAATCGGCACCAGCGAGGATCTGCTCGCGCGCGGCCAGCAGGCGCTCGCGCGCGGCATCGGCCACCTCGGCCTCGCTGCCTACCGGGGCAGTGATCAGGATGTGCCGGATGCGCCGCTCCTCCGGGGTGCTGAATTCCGGCAGGCGCTCCTGATAGCGCTCGCGCAAGGTCGCCTCATCCGGCGCCGCGTCACCCAATAGCGTCGCCGCGTCCAGCAACAGATAAGAGGCGCGCACCTGCTCCGGCGTCTCGAACGCCGCCTGATGGGTGTCGTACCAGGCCTGGATGGACTCCTCGTCAGGGGCCTCGGTCGGCATGAAGCTGGCGGCATCCAGCAGGATGTAAGACAGTTCGCGCCGCTGGCGTAACAGGCGGATGCTGGCGTCGAGTTCAGCCGGGGTCACAAACTCGGTCTCGGTGACTGCCCGCGGCAGTTGGGTGGTCAGCAGGCGCTGGCGGAGATTCTCCTCGTAGCCAGCCGGCGAGAGTCCCTGCAGGCGCAACACGCGCTGGTAAGCAGCACGGGAGAACACCCCGTCTTCCTGGAAGAACGGCTCGGCCAGGATCGCCGCCTGAACGGCTTGGTCGGAGACCCGCAGGCCCAGACCCAAGGTCGCGTCGCGCAGCACCAACTCGTTGATCATCTGTTCGAGCACCTGCGCGCGGATGCGCGCATCGTCAAACAGCGCCGGATCGAAGGCAGCGCCGAGTCGCTCGCGCAGTTCCATCCGCGTACGCTGGACATTGTTGGTAAAGGCGCGTTCGCTGATCTTGGTGCCATCGACCTTGGCCACGAAGGGTTCGCGGCCACCGCCGAGATAGGAATCGATGCCCCAGAAGGCGAAGGGTACGCTGATCAGGATCACGATCGCCCATGCGACCCAACCCTGCGCCCGCTCTCTGATCTCCTGCAACATGGTTGATTTTCGACAAATACATCTAGCGGAATGAACGCCCCGGCGGGATCAGCGCAGTGCCGAGAACCGCGCCGGGACGAGATCGGAAACCCGGTGGACAGTCATCGGCATCGCTGACGATGCGCATGACCCGCAAACGGGGCACCAAAGGGAACCCAAACAGGGCACAAACGAAAACGGGGTATCCTGAGGGATACCCCGTCGTCTGATGTTGGCGGAGTGGACGGGACTCGAACCCGCGACCCCCGGCGTGACAGGCCGGTATTCTAACCAACTGAACTACCACTCCAAAATTGGGCACTCCAAAATTGGGCACTCCAACACTGGCCGCTCCACAACTGGCGCTCTAAACCCGGCATACCGACAAGTGGCAGCGCGCACATCGACATCGAAGCAACGGCGCACAACGCCTGTTGTCCGCTGCCTTCGGTGACGCTCTGCGGTGTCCGTCACCGCGCGACTTGCTGCCGTGCTTGCACTCGGCCATGTTGCCGCGCCGACCCCCGATGGCGGCTTGCCCTTGGTGGGTGCTGCAGGGATCGAACCTGCGACCCTCGCCTTGTAAGGGCGATGCTCTCCCGGCTGAGCTAAGCACCCGATGGTCGGGTACCCCACGGGCTGCGGATCGATGACACGCCAGTGCGCAACCAGACCCGGACCTTGAGGGCATCACCGGGGTTGATCGTCGGTCTGTCAACCAAACTGCCCGCTGAACACCGTGGTCCTGATGACCTCCTGACCTCGCCAGCGCGACGAGCCTTGCCGGCGGGCAAGCGAGCCGAGGGGCAAGCGGTGGTCATCTGCTGTCGCCCCCGGCGTCAACCTCCCTGACCAAAGCCTTATTGTACTGCGTCCTTCAGGGCTTTACCAGCCTTGAACGCGGGTGTCTTCGATGCTGCGATCTCGATGGCGGCTCCCGTCTGCGGGTTACGCCCGGTTCGCGCTGCCCGCTCCTTCACCGAGAAGGTGCCAAAGCCGATGATCGACACCGTGTCGCCGTTCTTCAGCGCCTTCGCGATCTCTTCGGTCAGAGCATCCAGGGCCCGCCCAGCCTGCGACTTGGAAATCTCCGCCGCATCCGCCATCGCATCAATGATATTCGACTTGTTCATTGTCCCCCCAATAGTGACCGCCGTGGTGCCCGCATGGGCCATGCGATGAACTGTCCAGTCGGGACAGTAGCCCTGCCGCAGTGTAACCCGAACCTCGCCCAGCTTGGCAGTGTCAGCGTGAACAGCAGGGCGTGCAGACGGTGAATCGTGCGGGGGCGGCAGCGTTGCTCCGGTCAGCGCTGTCTTACATCACCGCTAGCCCCGCGAACGGATAACAGCCGCCAGCGCTTGGTCAACACCCCCGTATCTCAGATCTCCCAGGGCCGATTTTATCGGACCCCGTCGCGGCAGGCGGAATTGTTGTCGAGCCCCCCGTGCCTGTCAAGCCAACAATGAACCGATTACCGCAGCAAGATGCTGCGGTCGGTCAGGGGCGACAACGATGCGATGGGCACCGACAGCCGATGCGGATGGCGGGCCGCGCCTAATCTCCGGGCAGTCACCAATAGGTCGACGCCCAGAGTCCATTGCTGCTTAGGCGAGTTGTGTCAACCTTTATATCATCTGACTGGCATACCATCTGACTGGCCTACCATCTGTCCAGCCTTCTTGACACTCGCCTTCGGCGTCGCACTGGCGGTCACAGCGCTGGTGATGCTCCCGCTAGGCTTCCTTGAAGGCACACGGAGGGTGAACGGCAATCCTGCATCATCATCTGGCATCAAAGTTTCCGGCAATCGCCTGATCCCGATGTGCGCGCCGCACGGGAAAGGCGTGTGCCGATGGTTGCCGGGGTTTCAAGCCGATCGCCTGGCTACTTGTCAAAATGAGCTACTCGTCAATGGTGGGTGCGGATGCTGAGATCTTTACCTCCCTCCTCGGGTGGCGGCGAGGCCTCCTCGGCCGCTGGCTCTTCCGCGCCCGGCTCAGACACCTTCGCCGGCCGCTCCAGCAATGCCAGCTCCAGCACCTCGTCGATCCAACGCACCGGGCGGATGTCGAGACTCTGCTTGATGTTCTTGGGAATTTCGACGAGATCTCGCTCGTTTTCGGATGGGATCAAGACCATTTCGATACCGCCGCGATGGGCCGCGAGCAGCTTCTCCTTGAGGCCGCCAATTGGCAGCACCTCTCCACGCAACGTAATCTCGCCGGTCATTGCCACACTGGAGCGCACCGGCACCTTGGTCAGCGCCGAGACCAGGGCCGTGCACATGGCAACGCCGGCACTCGGACCATCCTTGGGCGTAGCACCCTCCGGGACGTGGATGTGCAGATCGTATTTCTGATGGAAATCGCTCTCGATCCCGAGCGCATCGGCCCGTGAGCGGACCACGGTGAGGGCGGCCTGGATCGATTCCTGCATCACATCACCCAGCTGCCCAGTATAGGTGAACTTGCCCTTGCCTGGCACCAGCGCCGACTCGATTCGCAGCAACTCGCCGCCCACCTCGGTCCAAGCCAACCCGGTGACCTGACCAACCTGGTCGTGTTCGTCCGCACGGCCGAAGCGGAAACGCTGCACCCCCAGATACTTGTCCAGCGAGCGCGGTGTGACCGTGACCACGCCGTCGCGCTTCTTCAGCAACACCTCCTTGACCACCTTACGGCAAATCTTGGAGATCTCGCGCTCCAGATTGCGGACCCCGGCCTCGCGGGTGTAATAACGGATGATATCGCGGACCGCCGCCTCGCGGATCACCAGTTCATCACGCTTCAGTCCATTATTCTTCATCTGCTTGGGCAGCAGATACCGCTCGGCGATATGGACCTTCTCGTCTTCGGTGTAACCGGAGAGGCGAATGACCTCCATCCGGTCGAGCAGGGCCGGCGGGATATTCAGCGTGTTGGCGGTGCCGACAAACATCACCTCGGAGAGGTCAAAATCCACCTCCAGGTAGTGATCGTTGAAGGTATGGTTCTGCTCTGGGTCGAGCACCTCCAGCAGCGCCGATGCCGGATCACCGCGGAAGTCCATTGCCATCTTGTCGATCTCGTCGAGCAGGAAGAAGGCATTGCGAGAGCCAGCCTTGGATAGCAGTTGGATGATCTTGCCGGGTAAGGCACCGATGTAAGTACGGCGATGCCCCCGGATCTCAGCCTCGTCGCGCACGCCACCCAGGGACATGCGCACGAACTTGCGGTTGGTAGACCGCGCGATAGACTGCCCCAGCGAGGTCTTGCCAACCCCCGGCGGGCCGACCAGGCAGAGGATTGGCCCTTTGAGTTTGCGCACCCGCTGCTGTACAGCCAGGTATTCGAGGATGCGCTCTTTGACCTTCTCCAGCCCGTAATGATCGGTATCCAGCACCTTCTCGGCCAGCTGGATGTCATTGCGGATGCGTGTACGCTTCTTCCAGGGAACCGAGACGAGGGTATCGATATAGTTCCGCACCACCGTGGCCTCGGCCGACATCGGCGACATCAGCTTGAGCTTATTCAGTTCCGCCGTGGCCTTCTCACGCACATCCTTAGGCATGCCCGCCGCGGCGATGCGTCGGGCCAGCTCCTCATGTTCGTTCGGGGCGTCCTCGAGTTCGCCCAGCTCCTTCTGGATCGCCTTCATCTGTTCGTTCAGATAGTACTCGCGCTGATTCTTCTCCATCTGCCGCTTGACCCGCCCGCGGATGCGCTTCTCCATTTGCAGGATGTCGTTTTCGGACTCCATCAAGCCCATGAGGTGTTCCAGGCGCTGCTGTACGTCGACCATCTCCAGCACTCGCTGCTTCTCGTCGAGTTTCAGCGACATGTGCGCGGCCATGGTGTCTGCGAGGCGGCTTGCCTCGTCGATGCTTGACAGCGAGGTCAGTACCTCCGGCGGCACCTTCTTATTCAGCTTGACATACTGATCGAAGAGGTTGACGGCCGACCGCATCAACACCTCCTGCTCGCGCTCGTCGGACTCGAGCTGTTCGGCCAGTGGCATCACCACGGCACTGAATGCACGATCGGTAGAGATGAACCGCTCAGCCTCCGCCCGCCGATGCCCCTCGACCAGCACCTTGACGGTGCCGTCAGGCAGCTTTAGTAGTTGCAGTACATTGGCGAGTGTGCCAATACCATGGAGGTCGGCAACCGCAGGATCGTCGACATCGGCATTCTTTTGTGCGACCAGTAAGATCTGTTTGTCGCCCGCCATCGCTGCGTCGAGGGCGCGGATCGATTTATCCCGCCCGACAAACAGCGGGATCACCATGTGCGGATAGACCACGACATCGCGCAGTGGCAGCACTGGAACCTCGCGGGAACCAGTGGCCTGATGTTCGGTATCGGACTTGCTTCTGCCCATGGTTGCTGTGCTCTGTTTTAGGGTGCCATGGCCGCGGAGATCGGAGTGATGACCGCAGCCCAAGGAACAGGTGGGGGGCGACATTGCCCTGTGTGTAGGCAGGTTTGGGCGCTGGGGAGGAGCTTCAATCCATGATGGGGCCAGCGGCAGTACCAGACTGCACCAACGGCACTCGCGGACACAGCAAGGCGATGCTGTATATCGCAGACCGCACCGCATTGCTTCGGCCGCGCCGCGGGCAGTGACCGGCAGGTCTGGGGGCTACGCGGGGATCGCGGTCGGGAGGGCCAGTCTGATGCTGCCCTGGACGGCCTGGTCTGAGCAGCGACGTGTGGGACCAACAGCCTGACTAGCCCGGCACCAGGCCGGGCGACCGCGTCGGGACGATCGTCTACTCTGATGCGGCGGCGCGCTGCGGCTCGACGCCGTCGTAGATGATGAATGGCTTGTTTTCGCCACAAATGACCGAAGAGTCCACCACCACCTTGCTCACGCACTGCATGGATGGTAGATCGTACATGATGTCGAGCAGGATCTGTTCCATGATGGTGCGCAGGCCGCGGGCACCGGTCTTGCGCTCCATCGCCTTCTTGGCCACGGACCGTAGCGCATCATCGCGCAGTTCCAGGTCGCATCCTTCCATCTCGAACAGCCGCGCATACTGCTTGTACAGTGCATGCTTGGGCTCGGTCAGGATGCGCACCAGCGCGTCCTCGTCAAGCTCGTCGAGCGTTGCCATGACCGGCAGGCGGCCGACAAATTCCGGAATCAGGCCGTAGCGGATCAGGTCTTCCGGCTCCACCTGACTCAACAACTCGCCGATCTTTTTTTCGTCCTCGCGACTGTGAACATCGGCGGAAAAGCCAATGCCGCTTTTGCGCGAGCGGTTTTGGATGATACGATCGAGACCGGCGAAGGCCCCGCCGACGATGAACAGGATGTTACGGGTATCGACCTGGAGAAACTCCTGTTGCGGATGTTTGCGGCCGCCTTGGGGCGGTACCGAGGCGATGGTGCCCTCGATCAGCTTCAGGAGTGCCTGCTGTACGCCCTCGCCCGAGACATCGCGAGTGATCGAGGGGTTATCAGACTTACGGGAGATCTTGTCGATCTCGTCGATGTAGACGATGCCAGTCTGGGCCTTTTCGACATCGTAGTCGCATTTTTGCAGCAGCTTCTGAATGATATTCTCGACGTCCTCGCCGACATAACCAGCCTCGGTGAGCGTGGTCGCATCGGCAATCGTGAATGGGACGTTGAGGAGGCGCGCCAGGGTTTCGGCAAGCAGCGTCTTACCAGAGCCGGTGGGGCCGATCAGCAGGATATTGCTCTTGGCGATCTCGATCTCTTCCTTGGCCTCGGCCGCCTCTAGGCGTTTGTAGTGATTGTAGACGGCAACCGAGAGAACCTTCTTGGCCTGCTCTTGGCCGATCACGAACTGATCCAGCGATTCGTTGATTTCGCGCGGTTTTGGCAGCCGGCTGGTCGCCTCGCCGACCCCTTCCTGCATCTCCTCGCGAATGATGTCGTTACAGAGTTCGACGCATTCGTCGCAGATGAAGACCGAGGGGCCGGCAATCAGTTTGCGCACCTCATGCTGGCTCTTGCCGCAGAATGAGCAGTATAACAGCTTGCCTTCGTCGTTCTTTCCGTGGGAGTGTCCGCTCATGGGGTGTGCTCTCCGGGGCCACTAAGGCCGTTCGGGGTCTAGCCGGCAGATGCGGCGGTGGCGCGGCGACCGCGACCGGTCACGGGTGATGGATGACGCAAGCCTGATCAGGAGGCTGCGGTCTGGCGAGGCGGTCGGCCCGGCCCGAAGCGGTCGGGTCCGGCACCGCTCACCCCGCGGCCCGCTCGCAATGCTGCTGGTTAATGATAACGGTTCGTAGAGATATCGCAACAATCCCGCCCGGTCGCCGCCGGGGCTGTCCCCCGCTGCCGGCGCCGGCAGCCGCTTGACAGATCAGGGCGGGGCGCTGAAACAGCGGCGCCCGGTTGGAGGCCAGCTCAGCCACCCGCCAGCACCTGCGAGCGCGTCTCCAGCACCCGATCGATCAGCCCGTATTCGACTGCCGCCTCGCCACTCATGAAACGGTCCCGCTCGGTGTCGTCGGCGACCTTCTCAACCGACTGCCCGGTGTGTCGGGCCAGGATGTGGTTGAGTCGGTCCCGCGCGTACAGAATCTCACGGGCATGGATATCGATGTCGGTGGCTTGACCCTGGAAACCGCCCAGCGGCTGATGAATCATGATGCGCGAGTGCGGCAGACAAAAGCGTTTGCCTTTGGCGCCGCCGGCCAGCAGCAACGCACCCATGCTGGCGGCCTGACCGATGCACATGGTGCTGACGTCCGGCTTGATGAAGCACATCGTGTCGTAGATGCCGAGCCCGGCGCTCACCGAGCCACCTGGAGAATTGATATAGAAGTGGACGTCCTTGTCGGGATTCTCAGACTCGAGAAACAGCAACTGGGCAACCACAAGATTCGCCACATGGTCGTCCACCGGACCGACCAGAAATACGACGCGCTCCTTGAGCAGACGTGAAAAGATATCGAACGAACGCTCGCCGCGGGCGGTCTGCTCGACGACGATCGGCACCAGGCCAAGACCACTTGGGCCAAGACCACGCGGGCCGACCTGCTCGCTGGCGCTGTGAGACTGGTTAAGAAATGTCACTGGTGTTCTCGTTGGAAAGGGCCAGAAGAAAAGGCCAGACAAGCGGCAGGACGAGATCGGGCAAGCGGGCGCCGATTAACGCATCTTGACCCGGGTGACGGCGATCCTGCCTTGACATCGCTGGGGTTGAAGATCCGCATCTGCTGATGCAGATCAAGAAACCGAGTGCAACCGGCACCAAACACAGCCTCTGTCGCCGATATCCGCTGCCGCCTGACAGCCGAGCGGGCAAGCCGAGCATGCAAAGGCGGATCGGAATCGCACCATCACCGCGCCCTCTCACGCCGGTCAGCCCCTAGTCTGGGCAAGGCCGCCGCATCGACCCCGGCGGCCCATCCGGCCGACAAGTCGGCGGCGCCCGTCCGGCCACTCAGGCGCCAGGAAGACCTTCGGCTGCTGCGAACAAGGTTAGGTCGCTGAAGCTGGTCACCTCGTCCTCGACCTCCATCTCGGTGAGCAGTTGGTCCAGGAGGAGATCTTCCAGCACCAGCGACTCGATGGGGCGCAGGTGCTTGCGGTCATTGAGATAATACTGAATGACCGCGTCCGGGTCTTCGTAACTCGCGGCAAGCGTTTCCAGTCGGCTGCGCACCTGCTCCGACGTGGGTTCCAGATTGTGGCGTTTGACCGACTCCGCAACCAGCAGACCCAATGCGACGCGGCGGCGCGCCGAGTCACGGAACAGGTCGTCTGGGAGTTGGCCCGGCTCGAATGCGGCTCCGATCTGTTTGCGCATTGTTTCGATCTCCTGCTGCACCAGCACCTCGGGTAGATCGATGGGGTTGGCCTCGAGCAGGGCGTCCATCACCTGCTGCCGGAGCTTACCGCGGATGCGCTGTGTCAGTTCTCGTTCCATGTTGGCCCGCACGTCGGCGCGGAAGCGCTCCAAATCGCCCGCGTCGACCCCGAGGCCGGCGATGAATTCCTCGTCCAGGTCTGGCAGGCGGGCCGCCTCCACGCGCTCGCACTGCACCTCGAAGCGGACCTGCCGCCCGGCCAGATCGGGATCGATGCCAGAATCCGGATGCGGCAGCCGCTTCGGCATGGTGGTGTCGAGCGCCCGCGTCTCGCCGGCGACGATCCCGTCGAGCCCCTCGGAGAACCCCGGCAACAGGCCGTCGTCGCCCAACTCCAGCGTCACGGTGCGTGGATAGTGCGCGGTGAGCGGGTTGCCGTCCACACTGGCGTTCATTTCGCCGCACACGCGATCACCCAACGCCGCCGGCCGCTCCACCGGCTCCCAGGTGCACCGTTGTCGACGCAGGCGCTCGATCACCTCATCGACGTCGGCCTCGGTGACCTCGGCCACCGGCCGCTTCACCGTGCGCCCGGCCAGCGAGGCCAGGTCGATCTCCGGCAGCACCTCGAAGCGCGCCAGATAGTCGTAGCGCTGCTGGTCGACATCCACGTCCGGCTCGATCTGCGGCTGGCCGACCACCTGCAGTTGGGTCGCGGCCAAGGCGCTCACTAGACTGTTTTCGACCTGTTCGCCGAAGACCTCGCTGCGCACAGCGCCAGCAAAACGCCGCCGGATCACCTTGAACGGGATCTTGCCCGGGCGAAAACCGGGCAACCGGGCCGAGCGCGCAACCTCGCGCAAGCGCCGCTCCACCTCCTGTTCGATCTCCTCGGCCGGCAACTCGACCCGGATCTGGCGCCTCAGACCGTCTTCGGTCTCGACGGACACTTGCATGTAGCTTCTCCTCCCGCGGTGCGGAACCTAGTCGAAAAACGGCCAAAGATAGCATCAAGCCCAGGGGCCGGCCATGGCTTTGACCGGCACGCAGGTGCATCGCACGATAGTGCATCAGGACAACGCTCGCTGTCCTGAGCATAGAAAATCCGTCCTGGCCCAGTGATACGACCTGGCCCAGTGATACGACCAGTGATACGAATGGCTTGCGTGCCTAGCCGCGTAGCACGGCCAGGGATCGCCCGATGCGCTTGAGGATCAAGATGCTTGCAGATTCAGAGGGTCGCTTGTTCCCATCCGGGCGATTGGCAGGGCCAATAACCACCGCCGCCCGCGCCGCGACAACCATTGCCCGCAGCCTGTTGCACGCGGCCCGGGCCAGCGACCAACGCCGCCTGCTGGTGTTGGAAGGCGAGCGCGATCTGGCCCTGCGGATCGCCGCTGGCATCGCCAGCGGACTGCCGGCCCTGGCTGCCACCCATCCGCCCGCCGGCCCGCTGACCGGCTCGGCCACTGGAGCCATCGCAGGCGCGAACGAGGGTCACGCCGCGCCATCGCCGGTGGTGACCTGGATCGGCACCGAGTGCCCCGGCCGCGACGCAGCCAGCGGCCGGATCATCAACCACCTCGCCCCGGCGCAGGCAACCAGCCTGCTCGGGGGCGACTGCGATCTGCTGATCTACGATGCCTGGTCCGGGCTGGATGCCGATGCCCTGGGCGCGGCGGTGGGGACGCTGCGCGGTGGCGGGCTGTGGCTGCTGCTGACGCCGCTGCTGGCCGACTGGGCCGCGTGGCCAGACCCAGAGGCGGTGCGCCTGGCGGTCCATCAGACCGACAGCACGGCGGTGGGACGACGTTACATCGCCCGCTTCGCCCGTCTGCTCGCGGCGGTGCCGTTGGCGGTGCGCTGCCCCCTTGCCGCCGCGCCGGCCAGCGCCGCCGCCGCGCTGATCGCCGCGGCCGCCGCGCGTCCAGCCAT
>REDK01000069.1 GCA_007693535.1 Chromatiaceae bacterium | reverse complement strand
TACATGACCGGCGGCATCATGGTCTGTCTGGGTCCCACCGGCCGCAACTTCGCGGCTGGCATGTCCGGTGGCATCGCCTACGTCTTCGACGAGCACGGCGACTTCCGCGACCGCTGTAACCTGGCCATGGTGGAATTGCAACCGGTGCACGCCGAGGACGATGCGCTGGAGGTCCTGCTGCATCAGGGCGGCGATCTGGAGGCACATGGGCTAGTGGATCTCAGCTCCGATCTTACCCGCCACGATGCGCTGCGCCTGCGCCGGCTGATCGAGCGTCACCATCAGTACACCAACTCTGACGTTGCCGCCCGCATCCTGGCCGACTTCGACAACCTACTACCACGCTTCGTCAAGGTCATGCCGGTAGACTATCGCCGCGCCCTCGAACAGATGCAGGCCAATCGCTCACGGCCGCCGGCCCCCGCCAAACAGCACCCATCGAAGCTCAAAGCCGAGGTTGTCGAACATGGGTAAGCCCACCGGATTCATCGAATACCAGCGCGCCGAGATGCGCTACCAGCCGGTCGCCGACCGGGTGGTCCATTACAGCGAGTTCGTCCTCCCGCTCAGCGATCAGGAGATCGGCATGCAGGGCGCCCGCTGTATGGACTGCGGTATACCCTTCTGTCATCAGGGCTGCCCGGTCAACAATATCATTCCCGACTGGAACGACCTGGTCTATCAGCAGGACTGGCAGGCCGCCATTGAAGTCCTGCACTCGACCAACAACTTCCCGGAATTCACCGGGCGCATCTGTCCGGCCCCCTGCGAGGCCGCCTGCACCCTGAACATCGACGATAACCCGGTGGCGATCAAGGCGATCGAACGAGCCATCGCTGACAAGGCCTGGGAGCAGGGCTGGGTCAAGCCTCAGGTACCCCTGCATCGCACCGGCAAGCGCGTTGCCGTGGTCGGCTCCGGGCCAGCCGGGCTCGCCTGTGCTCAGCAACTTGCCCGCGCCGGCCATGCCGTCTCCCTCTACGAGAAGGAAGACCGCATCGGCGGCCTGCTGCGCTATGGCATCCCCGACTTCAAGCTGGCCAAGATCCTGATCGACCGGCGTATGAGCCAGATGCGCGCCGAAGGGGTGGAGTTCCATACCCACTGTCATATCGGCGTGGACCTCCCGGTCAGCCGCCTGCTGAACGATTACGACGCGGTGGTACTCGCCGGCGGGGCCGAGCGCCCGCGCGACCTCGACGTCCCCGGGCGCAGCTATAACGGCATCCACTTCGCCATGGACTTCCTGCGCGCCAACTCCAAGCGCGTGCAGGGCGTCGAGGTCCCCGAGGACGAATTCATCAGCGCCCACGACCGGCATGTCATCGTCATCGGCGGCGGCGACACCGGCTCCGACTGTATCGGCACCAGCAACCGGCACGGGGCACGCTTGATCACCCAGATCGAGATCCTCGACAAGCCCCCGGAGAAGGAAGACAAGGGGCTGACCTGGCCAGACTGGCCAAACAAGCTGCGCACCTCCTCCAGCCAGGAGGAGGGCTGCCAGCGTATGTGGAACGTCCTGACCAAAGGTTTCGCACACGACGGCCACGGCAACGTCAGTGCGCTGAAATACATCCTGGTCCGCTGGGACAAGGATGCCGATGGGCGCTGGCACATGTCGGAGGTGGAAGGCTCCGAGGGCGAACTGAAGGCGAACCTGGTACTGCTAGCAATGGGCTTCCTGCATCCGGTGCAGGAAGGCATGCTCGAAGAACTCAAGACCGCCAGCGGTCTGGAACTCGACCCCCGCGGTAACGTCAAGGCCGCCACCGACGGCAGCGGTGCCTATCAGACCACCATCCCCGGGGTCTTCGCCGCTGGCGACATGCGCCGCGGCCAGTCGCTGGTGGTCTGGGCGATCCGTGAAGGCCGTCAGTGCGCCCGCGCCGTGGATGAATGGCTAATGGGACGCACCGACCTGCCACGGTGATGGTAGCGCGGTGGTCCTGTCGTCGATGGCGATCACGACCAGCGCGAGCACTCCGCGTGGCTCGATCAGCAACGCGGGGCGCGCGTGCAGGTCGAGGTCGACGCGCTATGCGCATCGTCGGACACCGCGTCGCGCACTTGGCTGGACGTGCACTATGCCACTCTGCCGTCGCTGCTCGCCGCGACGGCACCGGAAATGCTCCACCACGCGCCCAGGTTCCTGGCCGCACTGCGCGATGCGGGCCACGCGCTGCCGGTGGCCGGCCTGCAATCGCCCGCCGGCCCGTACCCCTTCCTGTTCGACCGCTCGCTCTCCCACCTCACCTCGACCAGACCGCACCTGGATCTGCACACCGACGGCGCCAGCAGCACCGCGATGGGCGCACATCGCATCAGCTCCGGGATCAACCGGCCCCTGCCATGCTCGCGCTGTCCTGGACCCGCGCACCGGCGAAGCCCTGTTGCCGCCAGGCCTCGAATAATGCCACGGCAACGGCGTTGGACAGATTCAGGCTGCGGTTGCCCGGCGCCATGGGCAGATAGAGCCGCTGCCCCGGGGGAAGCGCCTCCAGCAGGCACCCCGGCAGACCCCGGGTCTCCGGGCCGAACAGCAGCGCGTCGCCAGAGGTATAGGTGACCTCGGCGTAGTTGACCTCCCCCCGCGTGCTGAAGGCCCACAGCCGGCCCGGAGCCAGGGCCGCACGGCAGGCAGCGAGGTCCGGATGCACCTGCAGGCGGACCCATTCGTGGTAGTCGAGGCCGGCACGCCGCAACAGGCGGTCCTCCAGCCGAAAACCCAGCGGCTCGATCAGATGTAGACGGGCGCCGGTGTTCGCGCAGAGGCGGATGATGTTGCCGGTGTTGGGCGGGATCTCCGGCTGAAACAGGATCACATCGAACATGGACAAGCCCCCGCGGCGCGGCTGCCAGTTTGCCATATCATGATTTCGGCATATACTTTAGCGCCGTTCTTGGGCAAGTGACCGTTGCCCCGCGGCCGGGGGTGCGCGTCCCGGGACTTTCCCGGCGGGGACCCTTCCCGGGTTTCCCGGAATCCCTGGCATCCCCCGGCGCCCCAATATCCCATTTGGAGAGACCGAGATGAGCGATATCGCTGCACTGAAGAAAGAGAAGCAGGAACTGATCGACAAGATGCTCGAGATGCAGAAGCAGTTCATCGCTTACGAGCACGAGCACGGCGTCAGCGGTAAGGACTACTGGGCCTCCAAGGAGGGCCTGCTCGCCGACTATCGGCAGGAGTACATGGATATGGCCAACCGCGTGGTAGACATCGCCCACGAGATCGTCGGCTCCAACCGTCTCTGAGCCGCGGCGACCACCGAGCGACCGCCGCCAGTCGTCGGTCGCCCAATGGTCACTCAGGGATCGCCGAGGCAGCGCTCGCATCGCGCACGCGATCCCACTGCAAGCGCCTCCTCTCGGTCTGCACCCCAGGCGGCGCTGGCTGCCTTGCCTCTAACACCCGAGCAGGCAATGATTGGTCCTTGACCGGCCTGATCGTCGACCTCACCCACCCGCAGCGGTCAGTCGCGCAGATGCTCGATGTATTTCGGCGTCGCCTGCAATTCCAGCCGCACGGTGGCAGCGCTGGCGCAGATACGGCCGGCGTCGTCCCGCAGATGCAAATCGCAGCGGCAATGGCCGCGACTGGAGAGTGGAATCGGAATCATATCCCGGTAGACGTAGACATTCTCTTCGATATCGCCGCCGGCACAGACCAGCGGCCCGGCCACTGGCAGCGGGGCCTCCAGTTCCGCGTCTTCCATGACCAGATCACCGGCCTGCCACCAGCGGGTGCGCTCCGTCGATCCAGTCATAGTGCGGATGATAGAGGCGCGGGAAAAATGCACGCGCAGGGTACCATCGGCGTAGCTGACACCGGCGATCTCCGAGCCGGCGAGTTGAATACTGCTGCTATCCATTCGTGTCTGGCTGCTGTTGCTGGTGAGAAACCGTACTGCCGTCAGCGTCGGTAGTCGCTGACGCGCGGCGTTCGGGGTCCGCCCGGCGGTACCAACGACGGCTGTTCACGCCGTCGCCGCTTCCTCGTCGGCACCTTCGCCCTGGCCGTTACCGTGATGATCGATGCCCAACTCCTTGATCTTGCGAGTCAGGGTATTGCGACCCCAGCCCAACAACCGGGCGGCTTCCTGACGGCGGCCACCGGTATGTTCCAGAGCCGAGTCGATCAGGATGCGCTCGAAGGCTGGCAAGGCGGCTTCCAGTATACCGCTATGCCCTTGGCGCAACCGCCGCCGCGTCCAGGTGCGCAGGGCCACCTCCCAGTGCTCATCATCGTTGCTGTCCTCGGCCTCGGCATTGAGATCCGGCGGCAGATCGCCGGCGTGGATCTCCTTGGTGGAGGCCATCACCGTGAGCCAGCGCGCAGTATTCTCAAGCTGACGCACGTTGCCCGGCCAATCCAGCCGTTCGAGGCGTTCGAGCGCGTCGGCCGCGAGAATTTTCGGCTCCACGCCGAGTTCGCGCGCAGCCTGCCCTAGGAAATAGCGCATCAGCAGGCCGATGTCCTCGCGCCGCTCGCGCAGGGCCGGCAGATGGATGCGGATCACATTGAGGCGATGAAACAGGTCCTCGCGGAAGCTGCCCCGGCGCACATGCTCGTGCAAATTCTGATGGGTGGCGGCAATGATGCGGACATTGACCCGGATTGGCGCCAAACCGCCGACGCGATAGAACTCGCCGTCGGCTAAGACCCGCAGCAGGCGGGTCTGCAGTTCCGCCGGCATATCGCCGATCTCATCCAGGAACAGGGTGCCGCCGTCGGCCTGCTCGAACCGACCCTCGCGTCGGGTCTGGGCACCGGTGAAGGCACCGCGCTCATGCCCGAACAGTTCCGACTCCATCAGATCGCGAGGGATCGCCGCCATGTTCAGAGCGATGAATGGCGACGTCGAGCGCGGACTGTGCCGGTGCAAGGCACGCGCCACCAATTCTTTGCCGGTACCAGATTCGCCATTGATCAGGACGGTGATGTTGGAGCGGGCCAGGCGGCCGATGGCACGAAACACCTCCTGCATCGAAGGCGCCTCGCCAATGATGTCTGGACTGCGCTCCAGCGGCGGCGGTACCGACTTAGCCTCCTGCTGATGACGGCAGGCACGGCGCACCTGATCCACCGCCTCGTCGATATCGAAGGGCTTAGGCAGGTACTCGAAGGCACCGCCATGGAAGGCTGATACTGCGCTGTCCAGGTCGGAATGGGCAGTCATGATGATGACCGGCAGACCCGGATAGCGGGCGGTGACCTGCTGCAGCAGGTCCAGCCCGTCGATGCCTGGCATCCGAATATCGGACAGAATCACGTCTGGTCGTTCCCGCGCCAGCGCATCCATGACACCGACCCCGTTGGAAAAGCTGGTGACATCCATCTCGGCCTGACGCAGGGCCCGCTCAAGCACCCAGCGAATAGAGCGGTCGTCATCGATGACCCAGACCCGCGGCACTCTATTCATCGCTCAGCTCCACACTTGGCGCCCATTGGAATCATTGCCCGCCGGAATCATCGCTAGTTTCCAGGAGCAGATAGATAAAGAAACGGGTCCGTCCCGGCCGACTCTCGCATTCGATCAGCCCACCGTGTTGGTTGACCAACTCCTGGGCGATTGCAAGGCCGAGCCCGGTGCCGCCAGAACGCCCGGAAACCATCGGGAAGAACACGCGGTCGAGAAGCTCCGGCGTAATGCCCGGGCCGTTGTCCTCGACCTCCACCCGCAGCACCAGCCGATGGCAGATGGCGCCGATGGTGAACTGGCGCAGCACCCTGGTGCGCAGCTGGATCAGGCCGTCCGGGCCAGCCGCTTGGGCGGCATTGCGGGCGATGTTGAGTACCGCCTGGATCAGGCGATCAGCATCGCCAGTCAGATCCGGAATGCTGGGATCATAGTCGCGCTGGATGCGCGGCCCGCCCGGAAATTCCGCCTCGATCAGGCCGCGTACATGCTCAAGGATGTGATGCACATTGAGTCGGCACAGTTGGGGCAACTGGTTCGGCCCGAGCATGCGATTGAGGAGAGTCTGCAGGCGGTCAGCCTCATCGATGATGATTCGGGTGTATTCCCGCAGATCTGGGTTAGGCAACTCCCGCTCCAGCAACTGCGCGGCCCCGCGCAGCCCGCCGAGTGGATTCTTGATCTCATGGGCCAAGCCGCGCAACAGGGCCTGGGTCGCATGATGCTGGGACAGCAGGTGTTCCTCCCGGGCGATGCGCAATTGCCGGTCCACCTGATGCATCTCCAGCATCAACTCATCCGGCGCATCGAAATGCTGCAGCGGCAACACAGTGCAATTGACGCGAATGCTTACGCCATCCGGCCGCAGCAGTTCGACCTCGCGTTCGGTAAAGGGTTGGCGAGTCTGTAGGGCCTCGCGTAGACGCGCCTCGATCAGTTGCTCGGGAAATGGCATCAGGGCGCGGGCGCGCTGGCCGAGGACCACATTTGCACTCACCGATAACAGGCTCTCACCGGCCGCATTGATGTAACGCAGGCGCAGGTGCTGATCGAGCAGCAGCACGGCCGTGCTGAGGTTGTCAAGCACGGTGCTGGCCAAACGACCAAGGGCGAGTTGATGGTCCGGGGGCGACACGCTGGGCCTATGACTGAAGCGATTGCAGGGTCGAGCAGGGCGATCATCGAATGCTGGCCAGGGGATGCTGGCCAGAGCGGCAGCGGCAGCGCCACCGCGATCGGCTTGGTAGACCGAGGGACGTTGACTGCGGCACACCGGGACGGCACGACCCCACCGTCACAGGGTCCGCCGATCCGCTCCGGCCACCACGGCTCCGACAGCGGCGCCAACCAACGCCGGTGCGGCGGGCCGGAGGATCGACACCGCACCTTGCTCAACTGTCTTAGCAAGGCATGCGCCAGGTCTGTTGCTACCATTGCCTTCGATGCTGTGCACTGCGCCGGGGCAATGCCGCCGGCACGCACATGCCGGCACCGGTCGCGAGCAGCGCCAGGGGAAGGCCCGGGTGAGAGCGGGGGCAGCGAGAGATCGGCGCACCGATCTGGTGCATTACGCATTATTGTAGGGCGTAAAACCAGAATGCTGGTTCTGAATGCTGGCCGCCACAGCACGCAACATAGCAGGGCGGCAACCGACGAATCACCAGCATGGCCAGGCCTGTCAAGGCCGAGTTCGCGGGGGGATAGAACGGAAAACGGGAGCGGATGGGAGCGTTCGCCGCCAGCGGCGTACGCCCCCTGCCGAGACATCTGTCAGCGCTGTTGGAAGGGGGAGGGCGTCCGACCTGGCCGCGGCCGATCGGAGATGACCGCACCGACCGTCAGATCCGCGTGACCGCCAGCACCGGCAGATCAAGAGCCGTCGAAAGAAATGCCAGGTTGCGCCGTCCTGGAACCTGCGGCAGGCGGCCAGCGGCGGCAAACCGAACAACGCGCGTGGTTCCCAGTCCCATGAGCACGGCGGCCGCGAACCAGAGCAAGTCGATCAGGGCAGCCGCGCCCGGTCATCCCTGACCAGGACAACGACCATAGCGCCGTCCGCGCGGACGGCAGCGCCATCACAGGCTGTAATACATATCGAACTCAACCGGGTGCGTGGTCATGCGCAACCGGGTGACCTCCTGCATCTTCAGGGCGATATAGCCATCGATTAGATCATCGGTAAAGACACCGCCAACGGTCAGGAAGCTACGATCGCGATCGAGTTCGTCGAGGGCCTGATCCAGCGCATAGCAGACCTGCGGGATCGCCTTCTCTTCCTCCGGCGGCAGGTCGTAGAGGTCCTTGTCCATCGCATCGCCAGGATGGATCTTGTTCTGGATACCATCGAGGCCGGCGAGCATCATCGCGGCAAACGAGAGGTACGGGTTGCCGGTGCTGTCCGGGAAACGCACCTCGATGCGCCGCGCCTTGGGATTCGGATCGTGGGGGATACGCACCGAGGCGGAACGGTTGCGCGCCGAATAGGCGAGCATGACCGGGGCCTCGAAGCCCGGCACCAGGCGCTTGTAGGAATTGGTAGAGGCGTTGGTGAAGGCGTTCAGGGCACGCGCGTGCTTGATAATGCCGCCGATGTAGAAGAGCGCCGTCTCCGAGAGGCCGCCGTATTTGTCGCCACCGAAGATGTTCTGCCCATCCTTGGCCAGCGACTGATGCACATGCATGCCATTGCCGTTATCCCCGACCAGCGGCTTGGGCATAAAGGTTGCGGTCTTGCCGTACGCGGCCGCCACGTTCAGCACGCAGTACTTGAGGATCTGGTTCATGTCCGCCCGCTTGACCAGGGTGGAGAAGCGGGTGCCGATCTCGCACTGGCCGGCGGTGGCCACCTCGTGGTGATGCACCTCGACCGGCACCCCCATCTCTTCCATTGCCAGACACATCGCGGCACGGATATCGTTGAGGGAATCGACCGGGGGCACCGGGAAGTAACCGCCCTTGACGCTGGGCCGATGGCCCATGTTACCGTCTTCAAACACGCGCTCGGAGTTCCATTGCGCCTCGTCGGAATCGATCTTGTAGAAGGCACCATTGATACTGGCCCCCCAGCGCACGTCGTCGAGAATAAAGAACTCGGGTTCCGGGCCGAAATAGGCAGTATCGGCGATGCCAGTGGACTTTAAATAGGCCTCAGCCCGCTTGGCCACCGAGCGTGGATCACGCTCGTAGCCCTGCAAGGTCGTCGGTTCGAGGATATCGCAGCGGATGATCAGGGCCTTTTCGTCGGAGAAGGGATCGAGCACCGCGGTCTCGGCCTCAGGCATCAGCACCATGTCCGACTCCTGGATGCCCTTCCAGCCAGCGATGGACGAGCCGTCGAACATCTTGCCGTCCTGGAACAGGGCGTCATCGATCATCCCTGCCGGCAGCGAGACATGCTGCTCCTTGCCGCGGGTATCGGTGAAGCGCAGGTCGATGAACTTGACGTCTTCGTCTTTGATCATCTGCATGACGTCGGCGGACATAGGCAAATTCTCCGGTCGGGGGTTTTGTGGTTGCGGGAGGCCGCGCCGATTGCCGCCAGGGCAATCGGTCGCTGTGCGCGCTCGGCCCCTGTCGCGACGCACACGATCGGGGACCGAATACCAGGCCACGGGGCGACACCATCGATCGGGGCGTGACCCAGCCTGCGCGAACTATAAGCACGCCGCGTGCCATGCGGTCGGATCACGCCAAGGGGAAACTTGGGCGACCACAAGTGCACCGAGCAACCAGCCGCACAGCAGGTGGGGCTTGCCACGATCGACGGCGATCTGGGAGTGGCCACCAGGACGAGTGACCACCGGGACCATCGTGGGACACCCCGATGCCGCGCCCGCGATCAGTCCAGTCAGGTCGGCGCGGGAGCCGCACCAGGATAGACCACGCTGGCGATATTGTTGCACTAAATCCGTGCGACGCAGGATCAGCCAAAATAGCAGGTCACCCGCGCAAAGACGGGATCGGCTGCCGCCGCCTGTTGCAGGCGTTCAGCTAGGGCCATACCGGCCGCGGGATCATGACCGCAGACCGCGAGCGGCAGGAACAGATCGACCTCGATGCGCCCGTCCAGGTAGTGCAGAACCACGCGCTCACGTTGTGCTGCCGCGGGCAAATCCGACCACAGCGCGGCCAGTCGCGCCAGCGCCTCGGTACGCATAGGTAGGCCCATGGTCGGGGGCGCACTTTCGTCGTCCTCGGGATCGATATGCACTGTGACATCGGTCATATCGTCGATCTCGCGCTTGAGGCGCTGCTCGACCAGGACACTGATCGCGTGGCCCTCGGAGACGCTGATGCGCGGGTCCACCAGGATATGAACATCCGCCGAGGCGCGCCCGCCATAGGTGCGAGTGCGCAGCATGTGCGCGTCGCGCACCCCGCCGATCGCCATGATGATCTGCCGAATCGCGGCCACCTGGCCAGGGTCCAGCCCGGTGTCCACCAGCTCGCGGGTCGCCTGCCAGCCTAGGTCCCAGGCAATGCGGGCAATCATCAGCGCCACCAGGATGGCGGCAATATCGTCCAGATAAGGGAGTCCGGCCAGGGTGCCAGCCAGGCCGACCAGCACCACGATCGAGGAGATGGCATCGCTGCGATGATGCCAGGCATTGGCCCGCAGCAGATCCGAGCGCACCCGCCGGGCATAGGCCAGGGTGTACCAGTAGAGGGACTCCTTGATCAGAATCGAGGCGAGCGCCGCGTAGAGGGCAATGGGCTCCGGTTGTAACAGGGTCTCAGGTGCGAACAGGCGTCGGCCGGCATCCCAGGCGATACCGATTGCCACAGCCAGCAGCAGAAAGCCCATCGCCAGAGTGGCGACGGTCTCGAATCGGGCATGGCCGTAAGGGTGATCCTGATCAGGCCCGACGCCGGCCTTGCGCCCGGCATACCAGACCATCAGGTCGGAAAGCAGATCGGACAGGGAATGGAACCCATCGGCGATCAGGGCATAGGAATGGCCGAACCAGCCTGCGGCGATCTTGAGCACCGACAGCAGTAAATTGCTGCCCCCCCCGACCAGGGTGGTACGCATGATCGCCTGGGCACGGAGGTGTGGATTCAGGGGCTCCATAGGGCAATCTCGGGGCGCGATAACCGATTAGCGGCGGAGCTGATCAGTATACCGGAGCAACCCCGGTCGCCGCCCGCGGAGAGCCCTGTTTTCCCCTGACAGATCAGCCTTTTACTGAGAACGCGACGCAATACGGAAAGGCCACTGGAACCGCTGCCGGCAGCCAGGCCGACCCGACAGCTTGCCCCGTCGACAGCCTCGACCATGCGGCTCAGAACGCGCCCGCAATGCCGTCGCGGAATGACCATGAGGGCACCACCAGCAGTCATGCCGGAACCATGCACGACGGGCCGGCAGGCCACCGCCGAGCCAGGCTTGTCGCGCTGCAGCCTTTCTGCTACAAGGCTGGGTTTGGTGCCGTCCGCGTCTGCCGATGTCAGCGGGGCCTGCCAGTCGTTGCGTGCGGGTCCGGCCGAACGCCGAGGTCGCGGGCGGCAGGTGGCAACGACCCAGCGTCAGCGGGAGCACGAGATGGCCGAAGCACAGAACCAGGGCGCCAAGGCGTTCGGTTTCGCGCCGTATAACAGAAGCACGGACGAGGAATACATGAGCCCGGCCCAAGAGGAGCACTTCCGCGGCCTGCTATTGCAGTGGAAGCACCAACTGATGGAAGAGGTGGATCGCACCGTGCATCACATGCAGGACGAGGCCGCCAATTTCCCCGATCCGAACGATCGCGCCACCCAGGAATCAGAATTCAGCCTGGAGCTGCGTACCCGCGACCGCGAACGCAAGCTGATCCGCAAGATCGACGAGGCCCTCGGCCGCCTCGACGAACACGATTATGGCTACTGCGAGGCCTGCGGGGTGGAGATCGGCGTCCGCCGCCTGGAGGCCCGCCCCACCGCCACCCTCTGCATCGACTGCAAGACCCTCGACGAGATTCGCGAGCGTCAGCGCGGCTAAGACGATTGCCGGAAACTTTGATGCCAGTGACGCCGGATTGACGGTCGCCTTCAAGCAGGGCTGGCGGGAGCATCGCAAGCGCTGTGACCGCCAGCGCGACGCCGAAGGCGGACGTCAAGACCAGTCACCAGTCCGATGGTATGAAAGTTGACTGAAATCGCCTAAGTCCCGCTTGAGCCGGGTCCGAGCGTGGCCCGCGGAGCAGGTCAGTCGTGCGCCTCGGGGCCAGGATGCCGACCATCCTGGCGCGGCTATGAGGCCCTGCCACCTCGGCAGGGTCGCCAACCGACTCGCTCAACCACCTGGCGATGACTGCAAACCTGCTGGCATCAGGGCGGGCAACACCGTCGGCCCCGCCGGCTGAGCCGCTCTTTCCTCACCCCGTCCGCCATCCAGGGTCGGGCCTGCACACTCGCCATGGGCGCTTCGCCCCCTCCCCCACCGGCGCGCTGCATTTCGGTTCACTGATCGCCGCCGTCGGCAGCTTCGCCGAGGCCCGCCACCCGGCCGCCGGCGGTCCTGGATCCTGGCAGGTCCGCATCGATGATCTCGATCGAACCCGAGAGGTTCCTGGGGCCGCTGCCGCGATCCTGCAGACCCTTGAGGCGTTTGGGCTGCACTGGGATGGTGCGGTCTACTATCAAAGCCACCGCGGCGGCGCCTATGCCGATGCCCTGGCCCAACTGCGCACCCGAGGCCTGACCTACCCCTGTTGCTGCTCGCGCCGGGAGATCGCAGCACGCGGTCGCCCTGGCCCCGAGGGCCCGCTCTATCCCGGAACCTGCCGCAACGGGCTGGTATCCGAACGTCATCCCCGCAGCGAGCGACTGCGGGTTCCGCCGATCAGTATCCGGATCGAGGATGCGGTGCAGGGGCCGCTGACGCAGCATCTGGCCAGTGCCGTCGGCGATTTCGTCCTGCGCCGTGCCGACGGCCTGTATGCCTACCAACTGGCCGTCGTCGTCGATGACGCCGCCCAGGGGATCGACCAGGTAGTCCGCGGCGCGGACCTCCTCGCCTCCACCCCGCGCCAGGCCTATCTGCAGCACTTGCTCGGGCTGCCCCGACCCCGCTATGCCCATCTCCCGATCGCCCTCGACCCCGCCGGACGCAAGCTGTCGAAGTCCCTCGCTGCGGTCCCGGTGGACCCTGCCAACCCACTGCCAGCGCTGCTGCTGGCCTGGACCTTTCTCGGCCAGCCGCCGCTGCCGCAGCCGCCTGCCGACGTGGCCGAATTCTGGGCCCTCGCCCTGCCGCGGTGGTCCCTGGCCGCAGTACCCCATGGTCAGAAGCAGCCGCTGCTGTCCGTATAGGACCGATAGTCCACCTTGGCCGAGCGCCGGATCATCACTAGCCTCTCAAAGACGCGGACCAGCACCCGGCCCTACCACGACGCCGGGCGCCACCCTGACCGCCGGCCGCAGCGCCGCCCAACCGGTGACCGAGGCGCCCACCGCACGCATGACGATGCCACCACGACCACCGACCGCTAGGAGAAGCTACGATGAGCGCCAATCCCGCCGCTACGCCGCTCGCTCCGGACCTGCTGGAGCGGATCGATGCCTACTGGCGCGCCTGCAATTATCTGGCCGCTGGCATGATCTATCTGCAAGACAACCCCCTGCTGCGCGAGCCCCTACACAGCGATCACATCAAACGGCGTCTGCTCGGCCATTGGGGGGCAAGCCCCGGGCTGTCCTTCGCCTATGTGCATCTCAATCGCCTGATCCTGGCCCATCAGCAGCAGATGATCTTTCTCGCCGGCCCCGGCCATGGCGCCCCCGGGGTCCTGGCGCCGGTGTATCTGGAGGGCACCTATTCAGAGATCTATCCCAACAAAAGCGAGGACGAGGCCGGGCTGCGGGCCTTCTTCAAGCAGTTCTCCTTCCCTGGCGGCATCGGCAGCCACTGCACCCCGGAGACCCCTGGCTCCATCCATGAGGGCGGGGAACTTGGTTATTCCATCTCGCATGCCTTCGGCGCCGCCTTCGACAACCCCGACCTGCTGGTAGCGGTCGTCGTCGGCGATGGCGAGGCGGAGACCGGACCGCTTGCCACCAGCTGGCATTCCAGCAAGTTCCTCAATCCGATCCGCGACGGTGCGGTGCTGCCGATCCTGCATCTCAACGGCTACAAGATCAATAACCCCACTCTCCTCGCCCGCATCCCGGATGAGGAATTGGCAATGCTGCTGCGCGGCTATGGCTGGAACCCGCACTTTGTCGCCGGCGAGGAACCACTGCAGATGCACCAGCAGATGGCTGCCACGCTGGATACCTGTTACACCGAGATCCAGGCGCTGCAGCAGGCGGCCCGCCGCAGTGGTCAGGCCAGCCGTTGCCATTGGCCGATGATCGTCCTGCGCTCGCCCAAGGGCTGGACCGGTCCCAAGTCGGTGGACGGGCGCCGCGTCGAAGGCTTCTGGCGCGCCCATCAGGTGCCGTTATCCGGCGTCCACGAGAACCCGGAGCATCTGCGGCAACTGGAGGACTGGCTCCGCGGCTATCGCCCCGAGGAATTATTCGATGCACAGGGGCGCCTGCGCGCCGAACTGCGCACCCTGGCCCCGACCGGCACCCTGCGCATGAGCGCCAATCCCCACGCCAACGGCGGTCTGCTGCGCCGGCCCCTGCGGATGCCGGACTTTCGCGACTTTGCCATCCCGGTGACCAAGCCAGCCACGACCCGCCACCTAAACACCAGGCCCCTGGGCGATCTGCTGCGGGACATCATGGCCCAGAACCTGGACCATTTCCGCGTCTTCGGGCCGGACGAGAACACCTCCAACAAGCTCGATGCGATCTACGAGGTCAGCAAAAAGCTATGGCTGTGCGAGTATCGCGAGGAGGACGCCGACGGCGGCGAACTGTCACCCGATGGGCGGGTGCTGGAGATGCTCTCCGAGCATACGCTGGAGGGCTGGTACGAGGGCTATGTCCTGACCGGCCGCCATGGCTTCTTTGCCACCTACGAGGCCTTCGTTCACGTCATCGACAGCATGTACAATCAGCATGCCAAATGGCTAGCGATCTGCGAGGATATCCCCTGGCGGACCCGCATCTCCTCGCTCAACCTGCTGATCACCTCGACCGTCTGGCGCCAGGACCACAACGGCTTCACCCATCAGGACCCGGGCTTTCTCGATGTCGTGATCAACAAGAACCCGGAGGTCACGCGCATCTATCTGCCGCCCGACGTCAATACCCTGCTGTCGACTGTCGATCATTGCCTGCAGAGCCGCGACGACATCAACGTGATCGTTGCCGACAAGCAGAGCCATCTGCAATACCTGGACATGGAGTCAGCCATCATCCACTGCACCAAGGGCATCGGCATCTGGGATTGGGCCAGTAACGATCAGGGCTGCGAGCCGGACGCGGTCATGGTCGGCTGTGGCGATATCCCCACGAAGGAGGCGCTGGCAGCAGTGGCCCTGCTGCGCGCGCATTTCGATGACATCAAGCTGCGCTTCATCAATGTTGTGGACCTGTTTCGCATCCAGTCTGCCGGCGAGCATCCCCATGGCCTCAGCGATTCCGACTTCGATAGCCTGTTCACCCGGGAGCGCCCGGTGATCTTCAACTTTCATGGCTATCCCTGGCTGATCCATCGCATGGCCTACCGCCGCACCAATCACCGTAACCTGCATGTCCGCGGCTATAAGGAACGCGGCAATATCAATACTCCGCTGGAACTGGCCATCGAGAACGAGATCGATCGCTTCACCCTGGCAATGGACGTGATCAAGCGGGTACCGCGGCTGCAGGCCGGTGGCGCCCACGTCATGGAGCGGCTGCGCGATATGCAGATCGGTGCCCGCAACTACGCCCACGAATACGGGGTCGATCAGCCGGAACTGGATGACTGGACCTGGCCCTTCTGAACCCGCCGCCAAGAACACCGCGGCAGCCTCGGCCGCCTGGCCGGAAGCAGAACGTAGCGCAACGGCCATGGCCATGGGCGAGCGGCCAAGCAAGACCGGGCCAACTGGTTCGGCGCGCGTTGGCGTGACCATCGTTCGCGACCTCCGCCAGCCCAGTCGTTGAGTGTTGACCAGGCATTTCGCCGCGCTCTCCATGTCTTTCCGGCCCCATCCAGGACGGCAGGGTGGCTTGGGTTTCCCAGTCCGTTGACGGTCGAGATGATGTCAGACCTGCAGCGGCTTGCGCAGCAGAACGACATTCTTCACTGGAATCTCGCAGGGCCAGCCGCGCGCGGCGGCGAGATAGCGCCAGGTCACGGCGCGATAGAAGACAACATGGGTCGGATCGCGCCGATAGTGCCAGGCGGCGAAACCCGCGTCATCGGTCTGAAAGCAGGTCATGATGCCGAGCCAACCCCCAGGCACGAGCAGCCGGTCGAGACGCTCCAACTCCGCGGCGGGGTGATGGAAGTGCTCGACGGTCTCGGTACAGGTGATGAAATCATAGCGTCCTTGCAGCACCGTCGGATCGGGACGAAAGAAGGGATCGTACAGCGCCATTGGATGTCCCGCCTCGCGCAGCATCGCCCCTAGCGCCGGGCCTGGGCCGCAGCCGAAGTCGAGTCCCTTGGCACCGATGGGCAGCCGCGCCAGCAACGGTTCGGCGAGCCGGGCGAGAAAGCGCCGGTAGCCGGGGTCCATCGGGTCGTTCTCGTGCTGAAGGTAGTGCGCATATTCCTCGGCGCGCGACGGATGCTGGCGGGGGTCGAGAAAACGAGCCTCGCACGCTGCGCAGGCCCAGTAGTCGCGTCCCGCGATGGACAGCAGCGGAAGTGGTTCCAGCGACCGACAGACCGGGCAGCACGCGGGGGGTTCGCAATTCGGGGCGTCGCGGGGCATGCCAGATAGATGCGCTGGGTGCAGGGTCGATGGCGCAGGGGGTTATGGGAAGGTGAACGGCGCGAGCCAGGAATGGGCACAGGGCGCCGCGAGCCTGGCTGCGAACATCGCATCTAGACGGTCATTGGACCAGAGGCCGAAGCCCCCACCCGGAGACAGATGCGCGGCGAACGATCCCGGCGGTGCCGCGCGCGGCACCGCCTCAACCGGCAGCGGCCAGTGCCTGGTCCAGGTCGGCGATGATATCGTCGATATGCTCGATGCCGATCGAGAGACGCACCAGGTCCTCCGAGACCCCGGCACTGGCGAGTTCATCCGGTCCCAGTTGCCGATGGGTGGTAGTGGCCGGATGGCAGGCCAGCGTCTTGGCATCGCCGATATTGACCAGGCGCACCGCGAGTTGCAGCGCATCGATGAAACGCGCCCCAGCTGCACGTCCGCCCTTGATCCCAAACGATAGGATGGAACTGGCGCGGGCGCCATCCATGTAGCGCTGTACCAGCGCATAGTCCGGACTGTCTGGCAGTCCGGCATAGCGCACCCATTCCACGCTCGGATGGTCCTTGAGATAGTTGGCCACCGCCATGGCATTCTCGCAATGGCGGTCCATGCGCACGTGCAGGGTCTCGATGCCTTGCAGGATCAGGAAGCTGTTGAATGGCGAGATGGCACTGCCCATGTTGCGCAGCGGCACGACACGGGCACGGCCGATGTAGGCGGCGGGACCAAGTGCCTCGGTATAGACCACGCCATGATAGGAGACGTCGGGCTCAGTCAGCATGCCGAAGCGCTCGGCATGGGCCACCCAGGGAAATCGGCCGGAATCCACCAGCACCCCGCCGATGGTCGTGCCATGGCCACCCATATATTTGGTCAGGGCATGCACGACGATGTCGGCCCCATGCTCGAACGGACGGCACAGATAAGGGCTAGGGACGGTATTGTCCACGATCAGGGGCACCCCCTGATGATGGGCCACAGCGGCCAAGGCGGCGATATCCGCGACATTGCCGGCAGGGTTGCCGATCGATTCGCAAAACACCGCCCGGGTGCGGTCATCGATGCGTGCGGCCACGGCATCGGTATCGTTGGGCGTGACCAGACGTACCTCAATCCCCAACCGTGGCAGGGTATGGGCAAAGAGGTTATAGGTGCCGCCATAGAGGGTCGCCGAGGCAATGATGTTGTCGCCGGCCTGGGCGATGGTGAGGATGGAATTGGTCACTGCCGCCATGCCCGATGCCAGGGCCAGCGCCCCGATCCCACCTTCCAGCGCCGCCACCCGCTGCTCCAGCACATCGCTGGTGGGGTTCATGATTCGGGTGTAGATGTTGCCGGCCACCTTCAGGTCGAACAGATCGGCCCCGTGCTGGGTGTCGTCGAAGGCATAGGAGGTGGTCTGATAGATGGGTGTCGCCACCGCCTTGGTGGTCGGGTCCGGGGTAAAGCCGGCATGGATCGCCAGGGTCTCGAGCTTCATCGCGGGTCTCCTCCAGGCGGCGAGGCGCCGTTGTGATGGTGCGGTCATCGAATCCCAGCCTGGCGGCCGGGGTGGCGGGACGCGGGTTTGGCACTGGACCGCCAACCTGGCAGCCAGCCACGACCGCCGGTGCCGGGCTAGGATGCTCCGAGGTGCCGCGACCGCCGTCGCGATAGCATAGCCGTTGTAACCGCGCCCCGCAGGCCGCGGCAAGCAGCAGGTGCGTGCAGCAGATCGTTACACTGATTTAGCATTGCAGCCGGACCGAGGGTCGCGGCGTCTACCGCCACCAGCGGCCGCTGCGGCATTGGCCGCGCCGGTGACCGTCTGCGGACCGGCCGACTACCACTGCCCGGCTCTGCCACCAGGAGTGAGGAACATGGTCGAGATCAAACACAAAGACAGCGGCGAGGTGCTCGCCACCATCGATGCCGCCAGCCTGGCCGGTGCCGACCTGCGGCACATGCGTCTGCAGGGCGCCGATCTGCGCGGGGCCGACCTCAGCGGAGCAGACTTGGAGTTCTGCGATCTGGTCGGCGCCGATCTGCGCGGCGCCCGCCTGATGGGGACGCTGTTGCTCAGCGCCCATCTGCGCGAGGCCGACCTGAGCGGGGCCAATCTGTCGCACATCCGCGCCGGCTCGGAACGGGCAGCGCGCGCGGTGGTGCTGTCCGGGGCCGACCTGAGCAACGCGGTCCTAGACGCGGCTGATCTTCGCAACGCCGAGATCCGGGGCGCCCGGCTCCCGGGGGCAAGGTTGACCGCGGCCGACTTGCGCGGGACCGATTTCTATCGCAGTAACCTGCGTCGCATCACCGCCCAGCGCGCCCTGTTCATCCAGGCCAACCTGCGCGAGACTGATCTCAGCGGCGCCGATCTGCGCGACTGCCATCTCAATGATGCCAACCTGGTCGGAGCCTGCCTGCACCAGGTGGATCTCGGCAGCGCCAGGCCCGACGGGTTCACCGTGATCAACCTCGCCAACCTGGAGGGAGCCGACCTGAGCGGCGCCAACTGCCGCAACCTCTCGGCCCAGGATGCCAACCTGCGCAATGCCGACCTCCGCGACGTGGACTTCACCGCGGCCGTGCTCGGTGGTGCCATCCTACGCGCGGCCAACGTCGCCGGTGCCAACTTCCAGGATGTCGAACTGGCCAGCGTGACCATGGAGTTTGCCAACTTCTCCAAGGCGCGCAACGCGGTGATCCCCAGCTTCAAGATGAATCTTCGCTGAGCTTGCGATGCCCCGGGTAGACACCGACAGCTTCTACCGTCACGCCCTCACCCGATATGGAGTCAATGCCGAGGGCGTGCACTGGCACTCCGCCGAGCATCAGCGCATCCGCTTTCAGGTGCTGCGCGACCTGCTGCCAGCGCGCCTGGACGACCTGACCCTGGTCGATGTCGGCTGCGGTCTCGGCGATCTGCATCGCTGGCTGGCCGCCCGTCACGACCTACCGCGGCGCTACATCGGTATCGACGCCGTGCCGGCCATGGTGGAACTGGCACGCGCACGGACCGGCGGCTGCCCGATCCTGCATCGGGACGTGCTCCAGGACCCACTCCCGGCGGCCGACTGGTACCTGGCGAGTGGCGCCCTGAGCCTGCTCACCCGCGCCGAGACGCGCCCCTTCATTGAACGCTGCCTGACGGCAGCACACGCGGGTCTGGTCTTCAACCTGCTCAAGGGCCGCGACCACTCGCTGACCTTCAACTACATGTATCCGGACGAGGTGATGGCTCTGGTGGCCGATCTGCCGGTGGACGCCGAGGTCGTCGAGGGCTACCTCAGCGAGGATTTCAGCGTCGCGCTGCGCCACCAGAGGGAGACTTAGGGGCGCGCACGCCGCCGGCCGGCCGCGCACCGGCACCCGGCAGGGATTGCGACCGCCGGCGAAGCCCATTCCTATTACCGGGTAATCCGCGGCCGACGTAACGATTCTGTTAGACTCCGGGGCACTTTCCACCGCTGAATGCAGGAGTTGCGCATGGCCGTCGTCGAGCTGACCGGCGAGAACCTAGAAGCCACGATCCGGGACAATCCTTTTGTGATCATCGACTTCTGGGCCCCTTGGTGCGGTCCCTGCCGGTCCTTCGCGCCGATCTTCGAGAAGGTCTCCGACGACCTCGACGAGATCGTATTCGCCAAGGTCAACACCGAAGAAGAACAGGCGATCGCGGCGCACTTTCAGATCCGCTCCATCCCAACCCTAATGATCTTCCGCGATCAGATCATCATCTTCTCTCAACCCGGAGCACTGCCCGAGGGCGCATTCCGCGACCTCATCGCCAAGGCTGGCGAACTGGACATGGATCGGGTGCGCGACGAAATCGCCCAACAGGGTCAGCAGCAAGGCAACCAGTAACAGCGCGCGGTCGGCGTGGATGCCGTCCTCGGGCGGGATCGAACCAGCCGCCTCAGCGGAACCCGGCAAGTACCGACTCCTCGCCGCCTGCCGCCTCTTCAGCGGTACCGGCGACACCCACGCCGTGCACCGACCAGCCCCCGTCTCCGATGCAGTTTCCCACCTTCCCGCACCTCTGCCTGCCGCCCGGTCGGACGATCAACCGGGCACGGCAACGCTTGCTGTTGGGCGCCGGGCCTAACGTCGGCGAGCTGATGTTGCTGTGCGAGGAGAACTATCGGCGGCTGCTGCTGCTGATGCCGACCCTGCCGCGACTGACTGGTAACTTAGTCTCCCGCCGCACGGGCCAGACCGACCTGCTGCTGGAGGTGGTTGCGCAGGCCCCATACACCACCACCCTTCGCCTGACCCACCTGTTCACGGCCGCGTCCGACCCGCACGCGCCTGAGCCACCGCCCGTGCCCCCCGGCAGCCTACCTTCCAGCGCCGCGGCGCCGGATACCGGCGCGCTGACGCATCCGATCGAGGCAGCAGCAGGGTCGGCCATGCCGGCGCGAGAGCCACCCACCGAGCCGAACGCGCTGTTGCGTGCCTATCACGATGCCGCCCAGGTCGAAGTGCTCGATCTGCGCCAGACCGTGCTGCCGCTGTACCGGCATTACGGTGCCCCAGCGCTGGAGGCCAAGTGGCGGGCCAACTTATTTCTATCGAAATGGCTGGCCTACTGCCTGCGCGAGGGCCATGTCTTTAGCGCCAGCGGCCAAGGCCTGGATAGCAGCCAGCGCCGCGAGCTACTCCCCACCTTCTGACCAGCATCAGCCTCAGCGGTTGTGAAAAAATCGCCGGCCGACTGCGGACGCGCCCGGCGGCGTTGCGAAAAGCCGGCAGCCGGGTCACGTAGGCGGCCGACGCTCCCCGTTTGTCGGCTTCCCGCGCCTTGCCAGACACGCCCTCGCGGCGGCTGGCGATTTTTCACCAGCTCTCACCCCACCAGCTATCACCAGCGCCCATGTAGGCGCGTTGCTCCAACCCTTCCCCGTCTCCGGGAACCATCTGCCACACGGCGCTGCCGAACCGCGTGCCCGCCTGCGATCCAGGGCGTCGCATGGTCAGTCGGGAAAATTGTTGACCAATTTCCTTGACAATGGCCCAACTAAATCCAATTAGGCGATTTGGACTAGGCCTAGCAAGCAAGGCATCACATCATGAGACTTTCCACCAAAGGCAGATATGCGGTGACGGCGATGCTGGATCTGGCGCTGCATTCCGGCAAAGGCCCGGTTACGTTGGCCGATATCTCAGTCAACCAGGGCATCTCGTTGTCGTACCTTGAGCAGCTGTTCGCCGCCTTGCGCGGCAAGCAGCTCGTCCGCGGCATTCGCGGACCCGGCGGAGGTTATTACCTAGGTAAGCCGGCGGAGGACATCTCCATCGCCGATATCATCTGTGCCGTGGACGAGTGGGTAGAGTTTACCCGCTGCGGCGGCCGCGAAAACTGCCGCGATGGCCAGCGCTGTTTGACCCACACCTTGTGGGATCAGCTCAGCGACGAGATCTTCACCTTCCTCAGCGAGATCTCCCTGACAGACCTGGTCGAGCGTGGACAAAAGGCCAGGGAGGAGCGCTTGAGTGCGAAGGCTAGCGCGAAGATCGGGGCCAAGACCGCGGTCGATACCGGTAAGCAGCAGGCCGCCTAGGCCCCCTAGGCGCCTGTCTCCCCGAAACTGCCGGGTAGCGTCGACCCGAGCCCTGACCAGAGACGCCGATCGGAAACACTAGTCGAGCACCACGACCGAGAGGCGCAGACATCAGACGCAGCCCACCACCAATCCGAATCCATTGACCCCTGGCAGACGCGGGGTATCGCAGGGGCTCCGCGTCTTCCTTTCCCTCCACCGGTATCTCCAACCGGTGGTCCCTTGGTGCGCGAGCGCAGCCGAGCGCAGTAAGGAGACACAGGCGGTCAATCCCGCGAGGCAAGGAGAGCGGAGCGAGGCCGAGCGGCCCCCGGTAGGCGTCGGCGC
>REDK01000086.1 GCA_007693535.1 Chromatiaceae bacterium | reverse complement strand
ACCTGATCCCCGCGCCGGTCATAGAGGCGCGTGGTCTTGGGGTCCGCGTGCGCGGCCATGCGCTGCGCGTGCTCCAGTTTGGCCTCGGGGTTCTCAAGATAGGCCGTGATGCCGGTCCCCCGGAAGGTGTGATTGCAGATGCCGGGCGCATCGATCCCGGCCTCCCGCGCCCGGCGCTTGACCATCGCCCAGGCGCGTTGTCGGTCGAGCCGGGTTGAGCCGAGCGTCTTGGTCTTGCGGTCCACCGTGCGTAAGAGGGGGCCGTTGCCGTCCTCGGCGATCCCGGCGGCCTCGATGTACTCCCGCAGCCAGTCCTTTAGATTATTCTGGCAGGGCATCTCGTGGCGCTTGCCCCCTTTCTCGTGCAGCCGGACCCAGAGGGCATCCTGTTTCGGGAAGACATCCTTGACGTTCATGCCGACGGCGGCGGAGACGCGGGCGAAGGTATAGACCATGAGCCCGATCAACGCCCGGTCGCGCAGGCCGACGAGTGTATCGGTCGGGATCGCGCGGATCAGACGCCGGGTCTCGTTCGGGGAGAGGATCGGCGTCTTGCCGACGGCGCAGGAGAACTTCGGTCCCCGGACGAAGCCCGCCGGGTTGATGGTCAGGACCTGGCCCATCACCAGCCAGTCGAAGAAATGCCGCAGCGCCGCGAGCTGCTGCTTGACGCTTTGGGCCTCGTAGCCGCGCATCTTGAGCTCGACCCAGGTGGCGACGTGCATCGGCTCGATGTCGAGGAGCTCGCCAACGCCGACGGACTCGGACCAATCGAGGAAGTCGCGCACGGCCCGCAGATACGCCTCGCGCGTGTTGCGGTTCCTGATTTGCGCGGCGAAGAACTCCAGCAAGCGTTTTTCGGCCTGACCCCCGGCCCGCACGATCAACGCGGGCATCCCGGACGCGCCGCCCGCGCTTTCCAGAAGCCCCGAGGTTTCAGGTGGCACTGACACAGGGGGGCACAGCGTAACGGGATTAAGGCGAAGACCCGGACCATTCACGAGTGTCTGCGCGAGGCTGGCATCGAGCGGCACCGGGGGAGTTCTGCGGTCCAGGTCGAGCGCGCGATGGCTATTCCGCGGCGCACCGGCGCCAAGAGCCGGAGCAGACCGACCCCAGGTGTCCTCGGATGCCGAGTGGACCCTGGTGGAGGACCGGCTTGCGCTCCTCGGCCTCGTCGCCGCTGCGCGCCCGGGCCCTGGGCGACGCCGAGCCCTACCCATCTTGGCCACGCCAGCGCGCAACCTGACTGCGGTGCACCCCGAGACTGCGCGGGCCACCTCTGCGATCCCCTGGCCCTGCTCCTCAACCAGCTTGACCGCCTCGCGCTTGAACGCTTCCGTGTCCTGTCATCTGCTTTGCTTCGCCATGCCTCACCTCGCTCTCGATCGGCAGTATGCCGCTTCGCCAGGTGTCCGTTTTCATTGAACCACTACAGGCGTCGGTGGAGCGCTAGGAGCACTCACCACCCGGCTGGGTAATCCGCTCGCCGGACTGGGCTGGCCTTCAAGCCGGCGGGGGATCGGGGATGCGCAGTTCCAGGCGCGCGAGCAACAGTTCGTCGCCGCTGATCAGGCGCGTGCGATGGCTGCCGCAGGCGGTGCACAGCAGCCGGTTGGGCTGGGCGGCGCTCTCGGCGCCGCAATCGTTGCAGGCGATCCGCACCGCCGTCTCCTCGATCAGCAGTTCGGCGTCGGCGGCACTACTGCCGGCTGCGGCCAGCGGCCAGGCGTGCTGCAGCAGGCTGGCTTCGACGCCGGCGAGCGGGCCGATGCGCACCAGGATGCGCTCGACTGCGTCGGCGCGCTGCTCGCGGGCGATCCGGGTGACCTGATCGAGCAGCGACAGGCAGATGGAGAGTTCATGCACGGCCGGAGGGTCTCGGTTGCGGCGCGATCATTGCCGCGAGTCTGCGTCAGTGGCCGGGGCGGTGCAACCGCCGCCAATGCGGGGATGCCGGACGGGTTGAGCCGATGCCGCTGGCCAGCAACCGGCAACCATCATCGTTGCACCAGCAGGTCGGGCGATTGGTCGGGTTAGGGCGGTGTCACCCGAACGCGGTGCTGCGGGGCTCAGTGGCGGTGCCCATGCTGGCCGTGATGATGCGGGTCGCCATCGACGTGCGGTGCCGCCGGCGGCAGTGCAGTCCCGGCGGTCAGGGCGGCGAGGACGGTGGGGATGTCGGTCTCGCCGGTGGCGATGACGCGGATGCCTTGGCGCGCCATGCGGCCGATGAAGTGCTCGCCAGCGCCACCGGTGACGATCGCATCCAGGCCGAGCCGGTAGAGCGGATGATCGTCGCCATGGTATTCGTGCAGGGACATCTCCTTGGGCAGGTCCAGCCGCTCCACCTCGGTCGGTGCGGCGTCGGGGAGCAGGTCGTAGATCAGAAAGCGGCGGGTCTTGCCGGCGTGGGCGCTGATGCTGCGGAAATTCTGGCTGCTGATGGCAATGCGCATGATGGCGATGGTCGGATAGCGGTTCGTGATGGCGGCGCGGGCGCGCGGGTTCTCAGCCGGGGCTGCTTAGGGCCGGGTTCGGGGGGTGGACAACCGTCTGCCGCAGATCGCGGTGGGGGTCTGGGTGCCCGCCCCGGTCCGGTGTCCGCGCCAGCTCCCGCACCCAGTCCTCCATGGCGGCGTTGGCGAGTGGCATCGGCGTCTCCATGAAGCTGATGACAAAGCCCGTCTCGGTCTCGGCGACGCCGATCGAGCGCGGGCGCAGGCCGAGGGCGGCGGGCTCGGGCAGGGCGATGCCGAAGCAGAAGATCAGGTTGCGGGCGGCACGGATGCCGGGGCCAATCTCGCCCTCGGGCAGCCCGGCGGTGTGGGCATAATGGTCGAAGTCGGCGATGAAGCGCGTGCAGCGATGGCCCTCGATGCACGCGCGCAGGTAGGCGCAGATTGCCCCGAGGTCTTCGAACCGGCATTCCGCTCGGGATAGCTCCAGTACGAACAGCGGATAGCCCTGGGTGACAAGCCTCTGCTGCATGGTCGGCTCCGCGCGGTGCTGCGCTGGCGGTGGGGAGGGGCAGCGCAACCGGCGCCGGCCGGCAGCGTGCGCCTGCGCGCACGGCGGAACCGGTCCGGGAGCGGGTTGGGGCACCCCGGCAAAGGGGCCAGCTTAGGTGGGGGCTGGCGCGGCCGACATTGAAAAGGGTCAATCGGGCCGGGCGCCGCGCTTCCGCGGGGCGACTATTCTTCGGCGATGCGGGTCAGGTTGGGGATGTCGAGCAGAAAGCGGTTGGGGCCGGATTCCACCAGCAGGCTCTCGCGGCGGAAGCTGGCGATGGTGCGGCTTGCGGTCTCGGTGGTGATACCGAGCATGGCCCCCATGTCCTCGCGCCCGAACAGATTGCATTCGCTGCTCTCGCGGTCGCGCACCAGGCGCAACAGCAGTCGCGCCACGCGCTGGCGCGCCGAGCCGGTGGAGAGTTCCGTGAGCCAGGCATCGGCCTCGCTCAGGGCATGTTGCCAGCGCGTCATCAGCTCCTGGTGCAGGCGCGGATTCTCGCGCGCCAGGTCGCGCACCACCCGGGTCGGGAAGCGGCACAGCTCGGTCGTGGCGAGGGCGATGGCGTCGTGGTGATAGCTGTCGCCGATCAGGGCCTCCAGCCCCAGCACATCGGTGGAGCGCACCAGGCGCACGATGCGCTGACTGCCATCGGGTAGATACTGCACGAGCTTCAGACAGCCGACGCGGACGGTAAACATGTACTCGCCGACATCGCCGGTCTGATATAGCGTGGTGCCTGGCTTCAGGCTGAACTGATCGATCGGGTCGTGGATGCGATCGAAATCTATCTCCTGCAGGCCGGCGAACAGGACCGAATTTCGTAGGGCACAGTTGCGGCAATCGGCCTCTCCGGACCACGCCTCGCGAAGGCTGACGGACTTGACCATGGTGTTGAGTGGAACCCGGTGGTGCGGCAGATCGACAGGCCTCCCAGTGTACTGGATGGGGATTCGCAGCGGCACCTGTAACCTGCAGGGTAACGAACCATGCGCCGCTGGCCCGCGGCGCCGCTCGACGGGTGGTACCGGCGGGTAGTTCCGGCGGGTCGGGAAGAACGCGGCCTGGTGATCAACCACCGATGCTGGGTTGATGGTTTGTCGTTGCGCGCAAGACGCAACCGCTCAACGCCGTACAATTGAATGGCAGGCCCCGATCGCGCCGCCCGGCCGCGACGGCCCACCGGTGTCCCTCCCGACCATTAGCCCGTGAGTTCCAGATGTCGCTCCTCTCCCTGCGCTCGGTCACCCTCTCCTATGGGGCCCCGCCGTTGCTCGACGGCATCGATCTGGACCTCGACCCCGGCGAGCGGGTGTGCCTGCTCGGTCGCAACGGCACCGGCAAGTCCACCCTGCTGCGCCTGATCGATGGCAGCATCGAGCCCGACGCCGGCGAGGTGCGCCGTGCCGCCGGGGTGCGCATCGCTCGGCTGGCCCAGGAGGCCCCGGTGGCTGAGGATGCGAGCGTGCTCGACGTGGTAGCCGACGGTCTTGGTGCCCTGGGGGCGCTGGTAGGCGAGTATTACCGCCTCAGCCACCGCCTGGCCAACGCGCCCGCTGCCGGGTCGGCGGCCGAACCCGGTCTCGACAGTCGCCCCGACGCCGCCGATCTCGCACGCCTGGCCGCGATCCAGCAGCGCCTGGAGGCGGAGGGCGGTTGGGAGATAGAGCAGCGCGCCGAACGGGTTATCACCCGCCTGGGCCTGGCGGCCGGGACCCGCTATGCCACCCTCTCCGGCGGGCTGCGCCGGCGGGTGGCGCTGGCGCGTGCCCTGGTTGGCGACCCGGACCTGCTGTTGCTCGACGAGCCTACCAACCATCTGGACATCGAGACCATCGAATGGCTGGAGGACTTCCTGCTCGGCCAACGCGCCGCGCTGCTGTTCGTCACCCATGACCGGCGCTTCCTGCGCCGGCTCGCTACCCGCATCCTGGAACTCGATCGCGGCGCCCTCACCGACTGGCCCGGCGATTACGACAACTACCTGCGTCGCCGCGACGAGCGCCTGCATGCCGAGGCCCTGGAACGGGCGCGCTTCGACAAGCGCCTGGCCGACGAAGAGGTCTGGATCCGCCAGGGCATCAAGGCCC